>JAABPT010000170.1 GCA_011391855.1 Burkholderiales bacterium | reverse complement strand
GTGGTCTTGCCCACGCCGTTGCGACCCAGCAGCACGGTGACCTTGCCCTGGTGCGCCTGAAGGCTGACGTCGCGCAGAATGTGCGAGCCGCCGTAGTACTGGTTGATATTCCTGACGTTCAACATTTCATGCTCCCAAGCGGTGCGTCATCGGCCAAGATACACCTCGATCACGCGCTCGTCAGCCTGCACCTGGTCGAGCGTGCCCTGCGCCAGCACCGAGCCGTCGCACAGCACGGTGACGATCTCGCTGATGGTCTTGATGAAGCTCATGTCGTGCTCCACCACCATCAGGCTGTGCTGGCCCTTGAGCGTGAGGAACAGCTCGGCGGTGCGCGCGGTTTCCTCGTCGGTCATGCCGGCCACGGGCTCATCGAGCAGCAACAGCTTGGGGTCCTGCATCAGCAGCATGCCGATCTCCAGCCACTGCTTCTGGCCATGGCTCAGATTGCCCGCCATGCGGCGCACGCTGTCGTTCAGGTGGATGGTGTGCAGCAGCTCGGCCACGCGGTCGCTCTGGGCCGAGTCGAGCCGGAATCGCATCGACGCAGTGACGCCCTTGTGCGTCTTGAGCGCGAGCTCCAGGTTCTCGAACACGCTGAGCTGCTCGAACACCGTGGGCTTCTGGAACTTGCGGCCGATGCCCAGTTGCGCGATCTGCGGTTCGTTGTGGCGCAGCAGGTCGATGGTGGAGCCGAAGTACACGGTGCCGGAGTCGGGCCGGGTCTTGCCGGTGATGATGTCCATCATCGTGGTCTTGCCCGCGCCGTTCGGGCCGATGATGCAGCGCAGCTCGCCGGGCGCGATGTCCAGGCTCAGCTTGTTGATGGCCTTGAAGCCGTCGAAGCTCACGCAGACGTCCTCGAGGTACAGGATGCGGCCATGCGTGATGTCCACCTCGCCGGGCGTGGCGATGCGCGAGAAACCGGCAGCGCGTCCGCCCGATTCGGTCTGGCCGGTCGGTGCGGCTTTGGCGGCCCTGGCTTCGCGGATCCGCGCGCCCTCTTCCATCAGGTCAGGAGTCATTTCGATCCTCCCTTGAGTTTCTTCACCAGACCCACCACCCCGTTGGGCAGGAACAGGGTCACCCCGATGAACAGGGCGCCCAGGAAGTACAGCCAGAACTCCGGCGCGGCGACGGTGAGCCAGCTCTTGGCGCCGTTGACGATAAAGGCGCCGATGATCGGCCCGATCAGCGTGGCGCGGCCGCCCACGGCCGCCCAGATGGCGATCTCGATGGAGTTGGCCGGGCTCATCTCGCCCGGGTTGATGATGCCCACCTGGGGCACATACAGCGCGCCGGCCACGCCGCACATGATGGCGGAGATGGTCCAGATGGTCAGCTTGTAGGGCAGCGGCGAGTAGCCCGAGAACATGACGCGGGTTTCCGCGTCGCGGATGGCCTGCAGCACGCGACCGAACTTGCTGCGCACCAGCCAGCGCGCGAACAGGAAACAGCCCAGCAAGGTGAGGCCGGTCAGCACGAACAGCGTCATGCGCATGGACTGCGTCGCAACGGGCAGGCCGAGAATGCGCTTGAAGTCGGTGAAGCCGTTGTTGCCGCCGAAACCCGTCTCGTTGCGGAAGAACAGCAGCATCGCGGCAAAGGTCATGGCCTGCGTGATGATGGAGAAGTACACGCCCTTGATGCGCGAGCGGAAGGCGAAGTAGCCAAACACGAAGGCCACCAGGCCCGGCACGGCGACGATCAGGATCAGCGTGGCGATGAAGCTGTCGCTGAACGTCCATTGCCAGGGCATCGTCTTCCAGTCCAGGAACACCATGAAGTCCGGCAGGTCGCTCTTGTAGTTGCCGTCGCGTCCGATCTGGCGCATCAGGTACATGCCCATGACGTAGCCGCCGAGCGCGAAGAACAGGCCGTGGCCCAGGCTCAGGATGCCGGTGTAGCCCCAGATCAGGTCCATGGCCAGCGCGCAGATGGCGTAGCACATGATCTTGCCAACCAAGCCGACGGCGTAGTCGCTCATGTGAAAAACGCTGCCCTGCGGCACCACCATGTTGAGCACCGGCGCCACGGCGCAGACCACGATCAGCGCGACGATGAAGGCCGACCAGCCGGTGCGCGTGAGCAGCGGCGCCGGGGCAGGCAGGGAAACGGGCGAAGGTATCGTGGTCATGCTTCTGCGCTCCGGCCCTTCATCGCGAAGATGCCCTGCGGGCGCTTCTGGATGAAGATGATGATGAAGACCAGCACGGCAATCTTGGCCAGCACCGCGCCGGTCCAGCCCTCGAGCAGCTTGTTCAGGATGCCCAGCCCCATGGCCGCATACACCGTGCCGGCCAGCTGCCCGACGCCGCCAAGCACCACCACCATGAAGGCGTCGACGATGTAGCTCTGGCCGAGGTCTGGCCCCACGTTGCCGACCTGGCTCAGCGCGCAGCCGGCCAGGCCGGCGATGCCCGAACCCAGGGCAAACGCGTAGGTGTCGATGCGGGCCGTGTTCACGCCCATGCAGGAGGCGATCGGCCGGTTTTGCGTGACACCGCGCACGAACAGTCCCAGGCGCGTGCGGCCGATCAGGAACGCCATGCCGAGCAGCACGGCCGCGGCAAAGCCAATGATGACCAGCCGGTTGTACGGCAGGCTGAGGTTGGCCAGCACCTGCACGCCGCCGCTCATCCACGAGGGGTTTTCCACGCCGACGTTCTGGGCGCCAAAGATCGAGCGAACGCCCTGGATCAGCATCAGGCTGATGCCCCAGGTGGCCAGCAGGGTTTCCAGCGGCCGGCCGTAGAGGAAACGGATCACGCTGCGCTCCAGCGCCGCGCCCACCAGCGCCGACGCCAGGAAAGCCACCGGCACGGCGGCCAGCAGATACCAGTCGAAGGCGCCCGGAAGGTACTTCTGGAACAGGCCCTGCACCACATAGGTGGCGTAGGCGCCAATCATCATGAGTTCGCCGTGCGCCATGTTGATGACGCCCATCAGGCCGTAGGTGATCGCCAGGCCCAGCGCCACCAGCAGCAGGATGGAGCCCAGGCTGATGCCCGAGAACAGAGCGCCGAGCTTGTCACCCCAGACCAGGGAGTTCTCGATCGACCTCAGCGAGGCTTCGAGCTGCACCTTCACATCAGGCTCGGTCTCGACTTTCATGCGTTCATTGAGCAGCAGCTTGGTCTCGGGCGTCTTGTTCTGGCCCAGTGCGCGGGCGGCGTCGAGCCGGCGCGTCTTGTCGGCGCTGCCCAGCAGCGCGGCGGCGCGCGCCAGCTCCAGTTGCGCCTTGATGGCCGGGTTGCCTTCGGCGGCCAGGGCCTTCTCGACCAGCGGCAGGCGGGCTTCGTCGGGCTCTTTGAGCAGGGCCTTAACGCCTTCCATGCGCAGCTTGTCGTCCTTGTTGAAGAGCTTGAGCGCAGCCAGCGCGTTGTCGAGCTCTCCGCGCATGCGGTTGTTGTTGATGAGGTCTTCCGCGCCGTCGGGCACGGGGACGGCAGCGCCCGTGACCGGGTCGATCCCCTTGGCGTCCTTCACGATGAAGACCTTGTCGCCCGAGACCTTCACATCGCCGTCGGCCATGGCCTGGATGAAGGCCGCGGTCTTATCGTCGGCCGCGGCCATGGCCCGGCTCAGCGCTTCGATGCGGGCATCCGTTTCACCGACGGCAATGGCCGTGGCTTGCGCCGCCGTCAGGGCGTGCGCGGGGCCGGCGCCGAGACAGACGCCGGCCAGCCATGCCATGAAGATCTTGAGTAAGCGTTGTCGGTGCATGGGCTGTTCCGTCAAAAAACAAAAAAGGGGGAAAGGCGCGCGCCCTTCCCCCGTTGGACGCTCTTGCTCGTCTTACTTCTTGGTGGGCTCGTCCTTCTTGCCCTTGTTCTCGGGGATGAACGGGCTCCACGGCTGGGCGCGCACCGGGCCGGGGGTCTTCCAGACCACGTTGAACTGGCCGTCGGCGCGGATTTCGCCGATGAACACCGACTTGTGCAGGTGGTGGTTCTTCTCATCCATCTTGGAGGTGATGCCGCTGGGTGCCGGGAAGGTCTGGCCACCCATCGCCGCGATGACCTTGTCGACATCGGTCGAGCCGGCTTTCTTGACCGCCTGCACCCACATGTTGAAGCCGATGTAGGTGGCTTCCATCGGATCGTTCGTCAGCGGCTTGTCCTTGTGCCCGGGGACATTGTTGGCCTTGGCGTAAGTGCTCCACTTCTTGATGAACTCGGTGTTGGCCGGCGACTTGATCGACATGAAGTAGTTCCACGCCGCCAGGTGGCCCACCAGCGGCTTGGTGTCCACGCCGCGCAGTTCTTCCTCACCCACCGAGAAGGCGACGACCGGCACGTCCTTGGCCTTCAGGCCGGCGTTGCCGAGTTCCTTGTAGAAGGGCACGTTGGAGTCGCCGTTGATGGTGGACACCACCGCGGTCTTGCCGCCGGCGCTGAACTTCTTGATGTCGGCGACGATGGTCTGGTAGTCGCTGTGGCCGAAGGGGGTGTACTTCTCGTCGATGTCGGAGTCCTTCACGCCCTTGCTGTTCAGGAAGGCGCGCAGGATCTTGTTGGTGGTGCGGGGGTACACATAGTCGGTGCCCAGCAGCACCCAGCGCTTGGCGCCGCCGCCTTCCTTGCTCATCAGGTACTCCACCGCGGGGATGGCCTGCTGATTGGGTGCGGCGCCGGTGTAGAACACGTTCTTCGACAGCTCCTCGCCTTCGTACTGCACCGGGTAGAACAGCAGGCTGTTCAGCTCTTCGAACACCGGCAGCACCGACTTGCGGCTCACGCTGGTCCAGCAGCCGAAAGTGACGGCGACCTTGTCCTGGGTGATCAGCTGGCGCGCCTTTTCGGCGAACAGCGGCCAGTTGGAGGCCGGGTCGACGACCACGGCTTCGAGCTTCTTGCCGAGTAGGCCGCCCTTGGCGTTCTGGTCGGCAATCATCA
>JAABPT010000169.1 GCA_011391855.1 Burkholderiales bacterium | reverse complement strand
CCACATGGGCCTGGCCTACGAGATCGTCATCAACTCCAACCCCTGCATCAGCTACCTGATGGAGGAGAACACGATGGCGATGCAGGCGCTGGTGATCGCGCACGCCGCCTACGGCCACAACAGTTTCTTCAAGGGCAACTACCTGTTCCGCATGTGGACCGACGCGGCGTCGATCATCGACTACCTCGTCTATGCCCGGAGCTATGTCGCCGCCTGCGAGGAGAAGCATGGTCTCGACGCGGTGGAGACCTTCCTCGACAGCTGCCACGCGCTGGCCAACCACGGCGTGGACCGCTACCGCCGCCCGGCGCGCAAGAGCCTGGCCGAGGAACTGGCAGAGCGGCTGGACCGCGAGGAATATGCGCAGCGCCAGGTCAACGACCTGTGGCGCACGCTGCCGCGTCAGGCCGCCAAGGAAGCCGGTGCTGCCGAAAGCCGCCGCTTCCCAGACGAGCCGCAGGAGAACCTGCTCTATTTCATCGAGAAGAACGCGCCGCTGCTCGAACCCTGGCAGCGCGAGATCGTGCGCATCGTGCGCAAGGTGGCGCAGTATTTCTACCCGCAGCGGCAGACGCAGGTGATGAATGAAGGCTGGGCCTGCGTCACCGGCGATACGCTGATCGTCACCGACAGCGGCCTGATGCCGGCGCGGGAACTGGTCGACACGCAATTCGACGGTGCGGTGGAGGACGGCAATCGCGTCGTCAACTGGTTTCAGCATCCGCACCGCAAGCGCGTGCGCCTGGTGACGCGGCACGGCTACGTGTTGCACGGCGGTGCCGACCACAAGATCCTGGTCGGCGGCGACTGGGTCGAGTTGCAGTCGCTGAAGGTCGGCGACCGCGTGGAGATTCGTCGCGGCCGCTCCGTCTTCGCCGCGAGCGAGGCGCCGATCGACTACGACACCGCCTCGCGCCCGCGCCTGGCCGAGATCTGCGCCCGCCACGGGGTGTCGCCGCACACCTTTGCCAAGTGGCAGTCGGGCGCCAAGGGCTTGCGTGTGGGCGCCGAAAGCCAGAAGCGCCTGCAGGCCTGCGGCTGCGAGTGGCTCGCCATCAAGCAAGACCCGGCGCAACCGCTGACGCTCACCGACGCCGCCGACCTGCCGCGCCGGCCACAGACCCTCGGCCCCGATCTCGCCGAAGTGCTGGGGCAGCTCACCGGGGACGGCTTCGTCGAGACCTCGCATTCGGGCCGAATCAACCTGACATCACAGGACGAGCCGCTGCTGGACTTCTTCGAGCGCACGATGAACGAGCAGTTCGGGCTGCAGGCCCGCCGCCGACCCGATCGCAACCACTTCAACAGAACGGTGCACAGCGCCGCACTGGCGCGCGTGCTCGTCTGCAACCTCCAGTTCGCCCAGGGCCCGGGCGCCGCCGGGCGCAAGCACGTGCCCGACATCGTGCTGCGCTCGCCGCAGCCGGTGGTCACGGCGTTCCTGCGCGGCCACTTCGATACCGACGGCTGCGTCTCGGTGGGTGACCGACAGGTGATCCTGGTCAGCAAGAGTCTGGATCTGCTGCGCACGGAACAGCTTCTGCTGCTCAACCTGGGCATCGTTTGCTCGGTGCGGCCGCAGAAGGATGGCACGCACCGACTCGTCGTCACCGGTTCCGACCTGCAGACCTACGCGTCGGAAATCGGCTTCCGACTGCCCTCGAAGCAGGCGGCGCTGCAGGCGGTGCTCGACCAGACGCGGCGGTTTCTGAAAAAGGACGACACCACCACGATCGAGAGCCTTACGCTCGACGAAGGGCCGGTGGTCGACTTCAGTGTCGAGAACTCGCACGCCTACAAGGCGTCGTGCTTCATCAACCACAACTGCTTCTGGCACCACAAGCTGCTCAACACCATGTATGACGACGGCTTCCTGACCGACGGCGTCATGATCGAGTGGCTGAAGTCGCATACCAACGTCATCTACCAGCCGCCGGTGGGGCACGCGGCCTACAGCGGCATCAACCCGTATGCGTTGGGCTTCGCGATGTACAGCGACATCAAGCGCATCTGCGAGCGGCCCACCGACGAGGACCGAGCCTGGTTCCCCAACCTTGCCGGCACGCCCTGGCTGCCGGCGCTGGACCAGGCCATGCGCAATTTCAAGGACGAGAGCTTCATCGGCCAGTACCTGAGCCCGAAGCTGATGCGCGAAATGCGCCTGTTCGCCATCACCGACGACGAGGCGCAGAGCGAGCTCGAAGTCAGCGCCATCCACGACGACGCCGGCTACCGGCGCGTGCGCGAAAGCCTGAGCCGCCAGTACGACCTGGGTTCGCGCGAACCCAATATCCAGGTCTGGAACGTCAACCTGCGCGGCGACCGCTCACTCACGCTGCGCCACTTCCAGCACAACGACCGCCCGCTGCACGACACCGCCACCGAGGTGCTCAAGCACGTGGCGCGGCTGTGGGGCTTCGGCGTGCAGCTGGAAAGCGTCAACGCCAAGGGCGACGTGAGCAAGCGCTGGAGCGTGCCGGCGCCGGCGCAGGGCTGAGCGGTATCTGTGCGGCACTTGCGCGGCTCGGCGGGCGGCATCGTCCCGCACCGCGAGACCCCCGGCGCGCCGGGGCTTCAGTCGTTCTTGAGCCGCCTGACCAGGGCGGCGCCGGTGAGCAGCTCCAGCTGCGCCTCGAGCCGGATGACCCGTCCGGTGAGATCTTCGATCTTCTGCTGCTGGGACTTCATCGCCTCGGCCTGCCGGTTCACCTTGTCCTCCAGCTTGATCATGGAGGTCAGCGCGCCCCAGACCTTGTCCGTGACTCCCATCAGGCGGCCCTTCGTGGCGCCGCCTTGGCTTCCATGGCGGCGATTCGTGCGTTGCTCGCCTCGATGAAGCGCAAAGCGTCGTCGATGGCTGCGCCTGCGCGGTCGGCGGCGTCCTTTGCCGCGTCGGCCAGCGCACCCAATTCCGCGTCCGATACGCCGGAGTCGTAGGCAAAAGCGCCGCGCCGCATCAATTCCGAAACGGGAAGATCCAGCCTCTTCGCCTTGGCGGCGATGGCCTTCTTGTCTTGTGCCGTCGCCTGCACGACGATTCGTTCCACTGCACCTGCCATGTGACCTGCTCCAAGTGGGCTTGTATGTACATGGACAGTGTATGTACATACGGAGTCCACCGTCAAGCGCTGTCATGGCGATCTGTCATGGCGATCGCGCCCACGCGCGGTGTACCTGGAACTGGCGCTGCGCCTGCAGTGTCCCGTCGCTACCCGGAACGAAGCCATGCGCCAGGCCGCGCTGGCCGTCGGGTTGGGTTGGTTGACGGCCGGCTGAAGACCGACCGCGCCGCTGCTCGGCCCGAGCCTGTCGCTGCAGCAGCGTGAATGGCAGCGCCCCAGGCCCGCTACCAGCTGAAGATCTTCCCCGGATTCATGATGTTCTTCGGGTCCAGCGCATGCTTGATGCTGCGCATCAGTGCCACGCTGCCGGCGCCGGCTTCGTCCACCAGGAAGCCCATCTTGTGCAGCCCCACGCCGTGTTCGCCGCTGCACGTGCCTTCCAGCGCTATGGCCCGCTGCACCATGCGTTCGCTCATGGCCTCGGCCAGGGCGCGTTGTACGGCGTCGCCTTCCTGCACCAGATAGGCCAGGTGGAAGTTGCCGTCGCCCACATGGCCGACGATGTAATAGGGCAGGCCCGAGGCGTCGGCGTCGGCCACCGACAGGTTGATGATCTCGGCCAGCTTCGAGATGGGCACGCAGGTGTCGGTGGTGACGCTGCGGCAGCCGGGGTTCACTTGCATGCCGGCGAAGTAGGCCTTGTGCCGCGCCGTCCACAGCCGCGTGCGTTCCTCGGGCGTGCTGGCCCACTGGAAGTCTTCACCGCCCATCTCGGCGGTGATGGCCTGCACCGTTTCGGCCTGTTCCTTCACGCTGGCCTCGCTGCCGTGGAATTCCATCAGCAGCATCGGGGACTCGTGCAGGCCCAGGCGGCTCTGCGAATTCACCGCGCGCACGGCGTTCACGTCGAGCAGTTCGCAGCGCGCGATCGGCACGCCCATCTGGATGACCTGGATGGTGGCGTGCACCGCGGCGTCGATGCTGGCGAAGTGGCAGATGGCCGCGCTCACCGCCTCGGGCAGCGGGTACAGCTTCAGCGTCACCTCGGTCATCACGCCCAAGGTGCCTTCGCTGCCCACGAACAGGCGTGTAAGGTCGTAGCCGGCGCTGGACTTCTTCGCGCGCGTGCCGGTGCGCACGACCTCGCCGCTGGCGGTAACGACCTGCAGCCCGAGCACGTTCTCGCGCATGGTGCCGTAGCGCACGGCATTCGTGCCACTGGCGCGCGTGGCGGCCATGCCGCCCAGCGTGGCGTTGGCGCCCGGGTCGATGGGAAAGAACAGGCCCTGGTCGCGCACGGCCTGGTTGAGCTGCTCGCGCGTCACGCCGGCCTGCACGGTGACGGTCAGGTCTTCCGGGTTGAGCTGCACGATGGCCGTCATGCGCGAGAGGTCCACGCTCACGCCGCCCTGCACGGCGAGCAGGTGGCCTTCCAGCGACGTGCCCACGCCGTAAGGGATGACCGGCACTTCGTGGGCGTCGGCCAGCCGCAGCACGGCGGCCACGTCTTCGGTGCTCTCGCAGTACACCACCGCGTCGGGCGGCGTGGTCGGGAAGGGCGACTCGTCGCGGCCATGCTGTTCGCACACCGCCGCGGCGCTGGAGCAGCGTTCGCCGAAGCGTGCACGCAGCGCCTGCAGCATGGCGGCGGGCAGCGGGCGCCGGGCCAGGTGCGCGTGGAAATCAACGGGTGCGTTCATGGCGGGGTCTCCGGGCCGGCGGGGAGTTCGATTCTAGGAGTCGCCCGGCCATGGCCGGCGCCTGCGGCACCGGCCGCGGCGCCGAAACTGCGGCCGGGCCGGGCCGCATTTCCGGCCATCGCGGCGGACGCCGGCGCCGCAAGATGC
>JAABPT010000168.1 GCA_011391855.1 Burkholderiales bacterium | reverse complement strand
CCCGGCCGTTGCCCCGCTGGCGCCTCCGGCCAGCGCCAGGCAGATCCCGAGGGCGGAACCGTTCAAGCTCGCCCGGCGGCCACGGTGCGCGCCAGCACACGCCGGCGCCACAAGTGCCAGGCCAGGAAGGCCGCAGCGGCAGCCAGTCCCACCTCGTCGGTCCATGGCATCGCCGCGACCAGGAAGGCGGCCGCGGTGAAGGCCCACAGGCGCTCGGCCCAGTTCAGCCGCGCCGCGCCGAAACCGATGGCCGCACAACCCCACAGGCCGATCGCCACCAGCGCCTTCAACACCACATAGATCGTGGCGATCCAACTGTCGCCCTGCAGCATCAGCGCCGGCGAATACACCGCCATGTAGGGCACGATGAAACCGGCGATGGCCACGCGCAGCGCCTGCATGCTGATCTTCAGCCCCGTCTCCTTGGCGATCGGGCTCGCGGCGAAGGCGGCCAGCGCCACCGGCGGCGTGAGGTCGGCCATGATGCCGAAATAGAAGACGAACATGTGCGACACGATCAGCGGCACGCCCAGTTGCAGCAGCACCGGCGCAGCCAGCGAACTGGTGATGATGTAGTTCGGAATGGTCGGGATGCCCATGCCCAGCACCAGGCAGGTGAGCATGGTCAGCACCAGCGCCAGGAACAGGCTCTTCTCGCCGATGGCGATGATGTGGCCGCCGAATTCGGCCGCCACGCCGGTGAGGTTGATGACGCCGATGATCACGCCCACCAGCGTGCAGGCAATCGCCACCGGCAGCGCATGGCGGGCGCCTTCGGACAGTGCATTCACGGCCATCCGCAGGGCATCGCCACCGGTGCGGCGCAGGTGCATCAGCGCCACCAGCACGGCGACGACGACGAAGAAGGTCATGACGCCGAATTCCAGGAAGCCGGCGCAGGCAAAACCCAGCAGCACCCAGAACAGCATCCGCAGCGGCATGTTGCGTACGCCGCTGAGCAGCGCGGCGCCGAAGATCAGCACCACGGTCAGCGCCAGCCCGATGGTGCCGCTGAACAGCGGCGTATAGCCCGAGAACAGCAACGCCACCAGGCCCACCAGCGGCAGCAGCAGGTACCAGCGCTCGCGCACTGCCAACCAGGGGTCGGGGCAGTCTTCCTTGGCCAGGCCCACCAGGCCTTTGCGGCCGGCCTCCAGGTGCACCATCCAGAACGCAGTGCAGAAATACAGGATGGCCGGGATCAGCGCAGCCTTGCAGACCTCGATGTACGGCACGTTGATCGTCTCGGCCATGATGAAGGCCACCGCGCCCATCACCGGCGGCATGATCTGCCCGCCCATGCTGGCCGTGGCTTCCACGCCGCCGGCGAAGGCGCTGGAATAACCGAAGCGCTTCATGAGCGGGATCGTGAACTGCCCCGTGGTCACCACGTTGGCCACACCCGAGCCGTTGATGGTGCCCATGAGACCCGAGCTGACCACGCTCACCTTGGCCGGTCCGCCGCGCGTGTGGCCCACGGTGCCCATGGCGAAGTCGTTGAACAGGCTGATCATGCCGGCCTGTTCCAGGAAGGCGCCGAACAGGATGAACAGGAAGATGTAGGTCGAAGACACATAGGCCGGCACGCCATAGATGCCTTCGGTGCCGAAGGTCAGTGTGCCGATGACCTGGTCGAACCCGTAGCCGCGGTGCGCCAAAGGTCCCGGCAGGTGCTGGCCGAACAAGGCATAGGCCAGGAAACCCAGGCAGATGGCCGGCAGCGCCCAGCCCATGACGCGTCGCGCGGCCTCGAAGACGAGTGCCAGCGTGACCAGGCCGATGACCATGTCGGCTTGCGTCATGTCGCCGGCGCGCTGCGTCAGGTCGGCCTCGAAGACCCAGTGGTAGAAGCTGGCGAAAAAGCCCACCAGCCCCAGACCCCAGGCCAGCGCCATCAGGCGGCGCTCGCCCCAGCGCGGCGGGAAGAGCAGGAACACCATCAGCAGCGCGAAGCCGACGTGGATGGCACGCACCACCTGGCTGGAGATGGGGCTGAAGGCCGCGGTGACGATCTGGAAGCTGGAAAACGCGATCGCCACCGCGAAGATGGCCCGCGGCAACGGGTTGTGGGCCTCTTCGGCGGCGGCGGTGGCCGGGTTGCGGCTGTCGGCTGGGCTGTTCATCGGCGGCAAGTGTGTGGCCCACGCTTTTCGCGCGCGGCCACGTCCACTCATGGGCCCACTTGATGACGCCGACTTCGCGGTAATAGCGCTCGGCGCCCGGGTGCAGCGGCACCGGCATGCCCTTGACGGCGTTTTCGCGCTTGATCGCCTTGGCCGCGTTGTGCGCCGCGTACATGGTGTCCAGGTTGTCGTACAAGGCCTTGGCCATCTGGTAAGCCAGGTCGTCGGAAACACCGCTGTGCGTGACCAGGAAATTGGGGATCGCCGCCGTGGCCACGTCGGCCGTCTGCCCTTCGTAAGTGCCGGCGGGAATGACGGTCGCCTGGTAGGCCGGGTCGCCGATCTTGGCCACCACGTCGGCCGGCACCGACACCACGACGATCTTCACCGACGTGGCCAGGTCTCGGATCGAGGCCACGCCCAGGCCGGCCGACTGCAGCGTGGCGTCGAGCTGGCGGTTCTTGATGAGTTCCACCGACTCGCCGAAGGGCAGGTACTCGGTCTTGGCCAGGTCCTTGTAGCTCAGGCCGGCGGCGCGAAAGACGGCGCGCGCATTGAGTTCGGTGCCCGACTTCGCCGCACCCACCGAGACGCGCTTGCCCTTCAGGTCGGCCAGCGTGCGAATGCCGGAATCGGCGCTGGCGACAATCTGGATGTAGTTGTTGTAGGTGGCGGAAAGGCCGCGCAGCTTGTCGAGCTTGGTCTTGAAGCCGGCTTCCTCGTCACCCTTCCAGGCGTCGGACAGCGCGTCACCGAGCGTCAGCGCCAGCTCGCCGCGTCCGGCCTGCAGCAGGTTCAGGTTCTCGGCCGAGGCCTTGGTCACCTGCGCCGTGGCCTTGGCATTGGGGATGGCCTTGCCGTAGATCTGCGACAAGGCCACGCCCAGCGGGTAGTACACGCCGGCCTGGCCGCCGGTGAGGATATTGACGAACTGCTGCTGCGCCAGCGCCACGGTGCTGGTCAGTGCGGCAGCGGTGGCGGCGAAGGCGGCCACCCAACGAACGATGCGCATCGAAACGGTCTCCTTGAATGGAACGGGGCTGCAAAAAGAGGAACCAGGCTACCTTACAAGGAACAGCACGCCGGCGAAACCGGGATTCCCGCAGTCACGCCCGTCGAACCGGTGCAGTCAGGCGCCGGGATCGCCCAGGAAACCCCGTTCGGCCAGCAACGCGCGCAATTTCTCGGAATCCTCGGCGAAGCGGTCGGGGTCGTACTTGATCTTGCTCGTGTAGTACTGCGCCAGCGAGGTGATGCCGTGCTCCTGCCAGAGTTGCGCCATCTCCGGGCCCAGCGACAGGTAGCGCTCGCGGCCGCGTCGCTCGCGCTCGGCGTAGCGGGCGTCGATCTCGGCCGGCGTGGGCCGCTGGTACACCTCGTCGTGGATCCAGGCCGCGGGCGGCAGGCGGTCGCGCTGCGTGGGCGCCTCGGCGGGCCAGCCCACCACCATGCTCGTCACCGGCAGGCAGTTTTCGGGGCACTCGAGAAAATCCGCGATCTCGCGCATGGCATGCAGCGTGGTGCCCATGTAGCAGATGCCGAGGCCGTGGCTTTCCAGCGCCAGCGCGGTGGTCTGGGCCAGGATGATGGCGTCGAAGGCCGCCACGTGCCAGCTGATGAGGTCGGCAAAACCCAGTCGCGCGCCGCGCTGCGCCAGCCACTGGCGGGTACGAAAGCTGTCGGCGCAGAAGGTCAGCACCCACGGCGCCTGGTTCACCATCGGCTGGCCGAAGTGCAGTTCGCAGAGGCGGGCCTTGCGCCCGGGGTCGTGCGTGCGGATCACCGACAGCATGTTCAGATTGCCGCTGGACGACGAGCCGGCGAAGGCTTCGGCCAGCACGGCGTTGAGCCAGGCCGGAGCGATGTCGCGCGGCTCGAATTCCCGGATCGAGCGGTGGGCCTGCATCAGGCGCGACATGGCCTGCGCGGCGCTGTCGTGGTCGACGTGTTGGGTGGCGGTCATGGTCGGGCTCGCAACAGGGGGAGCGCATCATGCCCTGCACGCGCACCCGGCCGGAAGTCCCGGGCCCGCTGCTACACTGGCTTTGTCAGGAGAGAGCTTCTTCGATGAAGCCGCCGAAGGCGCAGAGGAAGCCCCTCGAACGCTCAGGCAAAAGGACTGACTTTTCTTCCTCACTGGAGAGAGGTTGCGCGGCCGGAACGCCACGCAGCCCACCGAAGGGGCAAGGCCAGCCGCCGGGGCTGGCTGAATCTCTCAGGTAAAGCGGACAGCGAGGGCTTGTGTGCGCCACCATTGGCGCACGCGACGACGCCCTCGAAGGAATCCGCCATGACCGAGACCCCGCTGCTCCACACCCCGCTGCACGACCTGCACCTGCGCCTGGGCGCCCGCATGGTGGCTTTCGCCGGCTATGCGATGCCGGTGCAGTACCCCGCCGGCCTGATGGCCGAACACAAGCACTGCCGCGACGCGGCCGCGCTGTTCGACGTCTCGCACATGGGCCAGGTGCGGCTGGTCGGCGCCGACGCCGCCGCGGCGCTGGAAACGCTGGTGCCGGTGGACGTGGTCGACCTGGGTGTGGGCAAGCAGCGTTATGCCTTCTTCACCAACGCCACCGGCGGCCTGCTCGACGACCTGATGATCGTGCGGCCCGACCCCGCCACCGCGGGCACGGCCTTCGGCGACCTGTTCCTCGTCGTCAATGCCGGCTGCAAGGACGCCGACCTGCGCCACATGCAGGCGTCCATCGGCCACCGCTGCGACGTGGTAGCCATGCCCGAACGGGCGCTGCTGGCGCTGCAGGGCCCGCAGGCGGTGACGGCGCTGGCGCGGCTGAATCCCGGCGTGGCGCAACTGGT
>JAABPT010000167.1 GCA_011391855.1 Burkholderiales bacterium | reverse complement strand
CCCGCACCAGCCCGGCGATGCGCACGACGTCTTCGCGGGTGGTGGGGTTGATGAGCAGGTACAGGAACTCGTCGCCGCCGTTGCGGCAGACCGTGTCCTCGTCGCGTGCATGGCTCATCAGGCGCTGCGCCACAACCGTCAGCACGGCATCGCCCGCGGCATGGCCATGGGTGTCGTTGACTTGCTTGAAACGATCGAGGTCGAGAAACATCACCGCCAACATCCAGCCGTGGCGCTCGGCGCCGGCAATCGCCTGCGCCAGCCGGTCGTCGAACAGCGTGCGGTTGGGCAGGCCGGTCTTCTGGTCATGCATGGCGCGCTGGCTGGCGGCGCGTTCGGCGGCGCGCGACGCGGCCAGTGCCTCCTCCGACTCGGCCAGCGCCTCGCGCGACCGGGTCAGGACCTGCTCCACCGCCTTGACCTCATCGACGCCATGGGCCAGGTTGCTGGTCACCTCTTGCAGGTCGTCGGCAACTTCCTGCACCGTCTGCTCCACAGCCAGGCCGGTCTGCAACACCTGGGCGGCCGGCAGCGTGGTCACGCCGTCGGCCATGCGGTCCTTCGCGAAATCGTTCGCCGAGGACAGGTCGTCAGCAACGGCTTCCACCTTGGCCTTGACGTCGTGACTCTGCTCCAGCACCGCTTCCAGGGCGTCCAGCGGCAGCGAAGGGGGCGATGACGGGTGCGGGGTCGAGGTCATGGTCTGCCTGTCAGTGAACGTGCGCGGGAACGTGCGCAGCGACGGCAGCGGCTGAACAACAGGAAGCGGGCGGTCGTCAGTCGCCCCAGTGAAGACCTGGCCGGTCCTGGTTTCGCCGAGCCTAGGCGATCAACGCCCAGACGTCTGTCGGACAACACCCCGGCATGCGCCGCAGTGCAGGTCGGGAGCCCGCGGTGTGGCCACTGCCGGATTCAGGCGCCACGAGCTCAGTCGATGACCTCGGGCCACGCGGTGTGGAACCACTGCCCGGCCGGCCGGTCGACGCGTTCGTAGGTGTGCGCGCCGAAGAAGTCACGCTGCGCCTGCAGCAGGTTGGCCGGCAGGCGGGCGCTGCGGTAGCTGTCGTAATAGGCCAGCGAAGCACTCATCGCCGGCACCGCAATCCCGTGGGCCACCGCCAGCGCCACCGTATGGCGCCAGGCCTGCTGGCTGCGGTTGAGCAGGTCCACGAAATACGGCGCCCGCATCAGATGCGGCAGTTCGGGGTCGGCGCGCCAGGCCTCGCTGATGCGGGCCAGGAAGCGCGCGCGGATGATGCAGCCGCCGCGCCAGATGCCGGCAATGCCGGCCAGGTCCAGCTCCCAGCCCTTCTTCTGGCTCACGGTACGCATGAGATCCAGCCCCTGCGCATAGCTGACGACCTTGGACGCGTACAGCGCGTCGTGCACGCGGGCCACCAGCGCCGCGCGGTCGCCGACGATGGCTGCCGCCGGCCCGTGCAGCACCGCGCTGGCCGCCACGCGGGCGGCCTTCATCGACGACAGCACGCGTGCTTCCACCGCGGCATTGATGGTGCTCACCACCACAGCGTTCTCGGCGGCGTTGATCAGCGTCCACTGGCCGGTACCCTTCTGGCCGGCCTGGTCCAGGATCAGGTCGACCACCGGCTGGCCGGTATCCGGGTCGCGCTGGCGCAGCGCGGCGGCGGTGATCTGGATCAGGTAGCTCTGCAGGTCGCCTTCGTTCCAGCGCGCAAAGACATCGGCCATCTCGTCGCTGGAGAGCCCCGCCGCTTGCAGCAAGGCATAGGCCTCGCAGATGAGCTGCATGTCGCCGTATTCGATGCCGTTGTGCACCATCTTCACGTAGTGCCCGGCGCCGCCGGGGCCGATGTGGATGACGCAGGGCTGGCCGTCCACGCGCGCCGCAATGCTCTCGAAGATGGGCTGCAGCACCTGCCAGGTGGAAGCCGGCCCGCCGGGCATGATGGCCGGACCCTTGCGAGCGCCCTCCTCGCCGCCCGAGACGCCGGCGCCGACGAAGCGCAGGCCCAGCGTGGATAGCTGTGCGTCACGCCGTTCGGTGTCGGTGTACAGGCTGTTGCCGCCGTCGATGACGATGTCGCCCGGTTCCAGCAGCGGCAGCAACTGCGAGAGGACCTCGTCCACCGGCGCGCCAGCCTTGACCATCAGCATGACCTTGCGCGGGCGCGCCAGGCTGGCCACGAATTCGGCCAGCGTCGTGGCGCCGAACAAACGCTGGCCCGAGTGCTCGGCAACGAACTTCGCCGTCACCTCGGCATTGCGGTTGAACACGCTCACCGTGTAGCCGCGGCTTTCCACGTTGAGCACCAGGTTCTGGCCCATCACGGCCAGGCCGATGAGGCCGAAATCGTTTTGCGTGTTCATGGGCGGTCTCCGGCCACGGCGGGAACGGGCCGGGCGACATGCCGGAATTGTGGCCGGCATTGCCGCCGGCACGAAGCCGCCCGGCTTCAGGCGCGCAGGTCGCCCGCCAGGCTGGCCAGCGTCTCGGGCGTAATCACCACGTGCGCCGGGTAGTTGCGGTGGTCGCAGCCCAGCTTCACGGCGGCACCCGCACGGATGGCCTGGCGCTGTGCGTCGTTGAACTCAAACCGCACGAAGTGCACGGCCGAGGTCTTCTCGTCGTTTTCGCGGTCCAGGTCTTCGTCGGCAATGGCGTAGACGCGGGGGTGGCCCTCCACCTCCACGAACATGCGGTCCTCGACGCCGATCAGCCGCGCCAGTTCGCGCTTGCGCTCGTGCGGGTCGGGGTACTCGATGAGCATCGTGGCCTTCCAGTTGCTGCCGTCGGGCACCAGCGGCGCATAGGCCTCGATCTCGCTGGTGATGCCTTCCTCGTCGAAGATCTTCTCGATATGCAGCATCTCCTGGATCTGGCGCTTGATGGTGTGCTCGTCCTCGAACTGCAGCGTCACATGCTCGCCCAGTCGCACGCTGCGCAGGCGGCGGTGGGCAATGGCTTCCATCTTGCTGCTCTTGCGGACCTTGGCGTAGCCCTCCAGCGTCAGCAGGCTGTCGCGGGTGATGGTCATGGGCTGGGGCTCCTTTCGTGTGCCGGTTGAGGTTGAGGGTTCGATCAGGCCAGCCCGTACGCGATGCGCACCAGGCTGATGGGATGCTGCAGCGCCTTGGCCGGCGTGCCGGCCTGCGCCATGCCCTGCGCGATATGGTGGCCGGCCATCGGGCAGTCGCTGCTGATGGTGTCGGGCCCGTCCTTGGCCATGGCCTTGAACACCGGCTTGCCGATCTTCATGGCCACCGGGTGCGTGGGCGTCTTCACGCCGTAGGTGCCGGCGTGGCCCGAGCAGCGCTCCACGGTGGTGAGCTTCACTTCCACCGTCTGGCCGATGAGCTTGAACATCTCCTCGGTCTTCTTGCCGATGTTCTGCACCCGGCCGTGGCAGGGGATGTGGTAGCTGACACGGCCCAGGGCCTGCTTGAAGTCGGTCTTCAGCAGGCCGTCCTTGTGGCGCGCAATGAAATATTCGAAGGGGTCGAACATCGCCTTCTTGACGAGCTGCGTATCGGCGTCTGCAGGAAACATCAGCGGCAGTTCCTGCTTGAACATCAGCGTGCAACTCGGCACCGGCGTGACGATGGCCCAGCCCTCGCGGGCGTATTTCGCCAGCACCGGGATATTGGCCTTCCAGGCCTGCTCCACCGATTCCAGGTCGCCGAGCTCCAGCTTGGGCATGCCGCAGCATTGCTCCTTCTCGACGATCTCGTACGGGATCTCGTTGTGGTCGAGCAGCTTCACGAGATCGGCGCCGATGCCGGGCTCGTTGTAGTTCATGTAGCAGGTGGCGAAGATGGCCACCTTGCCCGGCGTGCGTTCGCCGTTCACGGCCGTGAACGCGGTGTTGTTCATGGCGCGGCCCCAGCGGAAGCGCTGCTGGGCCATGCCGGGCATCCAGGCCTGCGGATGCACGCCGAGCTGGCTGTCCATGAGCTTGCGCGCGAAGCCGGTGGCGTTGACCTGGTTCACCACGTCCACCACGATGGGGATGCCGGCGAACTGGCCGTGCACGTCGGTGCTGGCCAGCAGCTTCTCCTTCGCGCCCACTCCGCCTTTCTTGAACTTGATGGCCTTGGCGCGCAGCATCAGGTGCGGGAAGTCCAGGTTCCAGGCGTGCGGCGGCGTGTACGGACACTTCGTCATGTAGCACAGGTCGCACAGGTAGCACTGGTCGACGACCTTCCAGTAGTCGTCCTTCTTCACCCCGTGCACTTCACCGTCGGCGGTGGCGTCGACCAGGTCGAACAGGTTGGGGAAACTCTGGCACAGGCTCACACAGCGGCGGCAACCGTGGCAGATGTCGAACACGCGCTCCATCTCGGCGAAGGCCTTGGCCTCGTCGTAAAAGTCGGGGTTCTTCCAGTCGATCGCGTGCCGGGTGGGGGCTTCGAGGTTGCCTTCGCGCATGGTGGGCTGCCGGTGGGTGGTTCAAAGAAAACAAGGGGCACGAGGCCCCCTGTTCAAACGCAGCCGGCCGGGGTCAGCCGGCTGGCACTCGCGGGAACCTCAGTCGACGAGGGCGTCCAGCGCCTTCTGGTAGCGATTGGCGTGCGAGCGCTCGGCCTTGGCCAGCGTCTCGAACCAGTCGGCGATCTCGTCGAAGCCTTCGTCGCGCGCGGTCTTGGCCATGCCCGGGTACATGTCGGTGTACTCGTGCGTTTCGCCGGCCACGGCGGCCATCAGGTTCTGGCGGCTGCTGCCGATGGGCAGGCCGGTGGCGGGGTCGCCCGAGCCGTTCTCGAGGAATTCGAGGTGGCCGTGCGCGTGGCCCGTTTCGCCTTCGGCGGTGGAACGGAACAGCATCGCCACGTCGTTCTGGCCTTCCACGTCGGCCTTGTTCGCGTGCCATGGCTTAACAAAGCACCCACCGATCGCACAAAAGATTTTCCCGTGGCGAGCATCGGATCAACCAGGATCACTTCTCTGCCCGCTAAGTTGGGAGCAGCGAGGTATTCCAGATTTAC
>JAABPT010000166.1 GCA_011391855.1 Burkholderiales bacterium | reverse complement strand
CCGTCATTGCCGAATTCAAGCTGCCGCAGCCCATGACCGTGGACCAGGCCCGCGAGACCTTCCTGAGCACGGCGCCCAAGTACCAGGGCATGGCCGGGCTGATCCGCAAGTACTACTTCCTCTCCGAGGACGGCCAGCGGGCCGGTGGCATCTACCTGTGGCAGTCGCGCGAAGACGCCGACCGGCTGTACACGGCCGAGTGGAAGGCCTTCGTGCGCGGCAAGTACGGCACCGAACCCACGCTCACGTACCTGGCCTGCCCGGTGGTGGTGGACAACGCCGTGGGCGAGATCGTCTCGGCCTGACCGAGACTCACCGGACCGGCCCGCAACAGCGATGAACACCCGCACGGGCAACATGGCCGCCAGCGGCCTGCGCGTCGGGCCCCAGCCGCCGACGCGCGACCCGGCCTGGCTGCCGCGCCTGTTCTGGGCCAGCGCCGCGCTGGTGTTGCTGTGGCCGCTCGCCGTGGCCACCGAATTCCGGCCCTGGGTGCTGCTGGAGCCCGGCAACCTGAAGATCAGCGCGCAGTTCATCGGCAGCTTCTGGCCGCTGGCGCTGGACGGTGAATTCCTGGCCCTGGTGGCGCGCGAAACCTGGCGCACGGTGGCCATTGCCACCGTCGGCATCACGCTGGCGCTGGTGCTGGCAATACCGCTCACGCTGCTGTCGACGCGGGTGCTGTCGATCTCGGCACTCTCCGGGCGCATGGCGCGCGCGCCGTTCTGGCTGCGCCAGGGCGTGCGCTGGCTGCTCATCATGCTGCGCAGCATTCCCGAACTGGTGTGGGCGCTGGTCTTCGTGCGCGTGGTCGGGCTGGGGCCGACGGCCGGCGTGCTGGCCATCGCGCTCACCTACGGCGGCATGCTGGGCAAGGTCTACGGCGAGATCCTGGAAAGCGGCGAGACCCAGGCCACCGAAACCCTGCTGCGCAACGGCGCCGGCCGCCTGCAGGCCTTCGCCTACGGCCTGCTGCCCACAAATGCCGCCGAGTTGACCAGCTACACGGTGTATCGCTGGGAATGCGCCATCCGCAGTTCGGTGGTGCTGGGCTTCGTGGGCGCCGGCGGGCTGGGCCAGCAACTGGACAATTCCATGAAGATGTTCGAAGGCGGCGAGGTGGCGAGCATGCTGCTGGTCTTCATCGCGCTGGTCGCCCTGGCCGACCGCACCAGCGCCTGGCTGCGCCAGGCACTGGGCTGAACGCAGCACATGGATATGAACAAACCCAACGCCGCCAACCCGCCGTACAAGCTGCCGCCGCCGCTGTTCGACGCGCGCTGCAAGGCCTGCTGGTTCAGCGCCGCCCTGGTGCTGCTGGTGGTGGCCAGCTTCTGGTCGTTGGACCTGCAGTGGGCTCAGTTCCTTTCGCTGGAAGCGGCGCGCAGCATGGGCCGCTTCCTGGGCGAATTCTTCCCGCCCGACCTTTCCCCTGCCTTCGTCGCCAAGGTGGCCGTGGGGGCGTGGGAGACGCTGGCAATGTCGCTGCTGGGCACGGTGCTGGCCGCCGCGGCCGGCGTGGCGCTGGCCTTGCCGGCCAGCCGCCTGCACGCGGCCGACGCCGCCTGGGGCCGCGCGCCAACAAGGCTGCTGCTCAATGCGCTGCGCAGCATCCCCGAACTGGTGTGGGCGGCGCTGTTGCTCATCTCGGCCGGACTGGGGCCGTTTGCCGGTACGCTGGCGCTGGCGCTGCACACCACCGGCGTGCTGGGCCGGCTGTTTGCGGAAAGCGTGGAAAACGCGCCGGCCGGCCCGGGCGACGCCCTGCGCGCCCAGGGCGTGGGCCCGTTGCGGGTGTTCCTCTACGCCACCTTGCCGCAGGTCTTGCCGCAGCTGCTGAGCTACACGCTGTACCGCTGGGAAAACAATATCCGCGCCGCCGCCGTGCTGGGCGTGGTGGGCGCCGGCGGGCTGGGGCAGTTGCTGGCCTTCCACATGGGGCTGTTCCAGATGGGCAAGACCGCCACCATCCTGGGCGCGATGCTCGCCATGGTGGCGCTGGTGGACGGGCTCAGCTACGTCGCCCGGCGCTGGATGACGCGCTGAAGCCTGGCGCGCCGAACCGGTTTCACCGTTGCAGGCCGCCGAGACGCACACGATCAGAGTCATGGACCAGGGGTCGTGCTGGGCAAGCGGTTTGCACCGACCTTGAGTGCGGTCAAATGAGGCGGGGCGCGATTCGGCGACAGTCGCCGGCACAAAGGAGAGCGAGATGACTGAATATGTGACGGACATCAGCAAGTTCACCACCAACGTGAACGAGGCCGCCGTGGCCGCCATCGTGAAGTACTGCGGTATCGCGCTGCGCAACGCCGACAGCGCCCTGGTCTCGGGCAGCGACAAGGACGAACTGGCGACGGTTCGCGACGGTTTCGCCGCCAAGAAGTTGGCCCTGGCCCCCGCCGCGGCTGACGCCGGCATCAAGGCCGTGGTGGAGAAAATGAAGGGCACGCCCAGGAAGAGCCGCGTCACCTTCTACTACCTGCTGGCCGAACAGACAGGCACGCTGGGCAAGCTGGCCTGAGCGCGGCGGCCTGGATCGAGGTCCAGGCAAGCGCTGAGAGCGGGGCCATCCGCTGGCGTGTGCGTGTGCGCCGGTGACCCGCAACGCTACAAGGTCGCGGGGTCGAAATTGGCGCCGCAGATCACCAGCGCCACGCGCTCGTGCGGCGCGGGTCGAACCACTCCCGAAAGCAAGGCCGCCAGCGGCAGTGCCGCCGCCGGTTCCACCGCCAGGTGCAGTTCGCGCCACAGGCGTTGTTGCGCGGCCGTGATGGCCGCGTCTTCGACCAGGTGCGAAGCGGCCACGAAGCGCTGGCAGATCGGCCAGGCGATGCGGCCGATGCGGCGTGCGCCTAAGGCGTCGGCCGCCAGTCCCGACACGGCCACGTCCACCGGTTCGCCCGCCGCGCGCGCCGCATGCAAGGTGGGCGAACCCTGCGGCTCCAGCGCCTCGACGCGCGCGCGCCCCGCGAACCAGGCCGCGATGCCGGCGATGAGGCCGCCGCCACCCACGCTCACGAGCACGCGGTCGGGCAGCCCGGCGTCTTGCTCGATCTCCGCCGCCAGCGTGCCCGCGCCAGCCACCACCTCGGGCTGGTCGTAGGCGTGCATCAGCAATGCGCCGGTCTGCTGCTGACGCTGCAGGCAGCCTGCCAGCGCGTCGGCGTAGGCGGCGCCCTGCACGACCACGGTGGCCCCCAGGTCGGCCAGCGCCTGCCGCTTGGCGCGGCTGGCCAGTTCCGGCAGGAAGACTTCGCAGGGCACACCGAGTGCACGCGCTGCGGTGGCCACCGCAATCCCGGCATTGCCGCCCGAGGCGACGACGACGCCGGCGGCCGGAATTGGCAGCGAGCGCATGCGGTTGAACATGCCGCGCGCCTTGAAGCTGCCGCCCCGTTGCAGGTGCTCGAGCTTGAGCCACAACTCGGCCACGTCCAGCCCCAGCGCCGCGCCGGGCAGGCGCATCAGCGGCGTGCGCCGGATGTCGCCGGCGATGCGCTTCTGCGCGGCGGCAATGGTGTCGCGGTCGATGGTGGGATCTGTTGTCGAGTCGGTGCCCATTGCTTGATGCTAGCCGCTACAGTGCTGCCATGAACACCGCAATCCCCAGCCCCGACGCCCTGGCCTGGGCGCAACGCCTGGTGCGCTTCAACACCGTCAGCCGCGAATCGAACCTGCCGCTCATCGAGTGCATCGCCGACCACCTGCGCGCGCTGGGCGTGCCGTTGCGGCTGACCTGGGACGAAGAGCGGCGCAAGGCCAATCTCTTCGCCACGCTCGGCGTCGGCAAGCCCGGCGGGCTGGTGCTGTCGGGCCACACCGACACCGTGCCCTGGGACGGCCAGGACTGGCACACCGACCCGCTGGCGGCCGAAGTGCGCGACGGCTGCCTCTACGGCCGCGGCAGCGCCGACATGAAGGGCTGGATCGGCCTGGTGGTGGCGCAGACCGCCGCCTGGCTGGAAGCCGACCTGCCCTTCGCGCTGCACTATGCCTTCAGCTACGACGAAGAGGTGGGCGGCTTCGGCGCGCGCCATCTCATCGCTGACCTGCGCGACAGCGGCCTGGCGCCGCGGCTGTGCATCGTCGGCGAACCCACGGCCATGGTGCCGGCCGTCGCGCACAAGGGCGTGCACCGCTGGCGCTGCTGCGTGCGCGGCAAGGCGGCGCATTCCTCGCTCACGCCGCAGGCCGTGAATGCGGTGGAGGCGGCGGCGCGGCTGGTGGCGCATATCGCCGACATCGGCGACGACCTGCGCGCCACAGAGCCGCGTTTGGCCGGCTTCGACGTGCCCTACTCCACCGCCGCGGTGTGCGTCATCGAAGGCGGCATCGCCGACAACGTGGTGCCCGAGGACTGCCGCTTTCACTACGAATTCCGCGACCTGCCGGGCAGCGACGCAGCCGCCATGCAGCGCCGCGTCACCGAGCGGGCGGCCGCGCTGGAACCGGCCATGAAGGCGGTGGACCCGGGCAGCGGTTTCCGCTTCGAGTCCATCGCCGCGATGCCGGCTTTTCGGGCCCGGCCCGACGAGCCCGCGGTGCGGCTGGCACAAACGCTGGCCGGCAGCGAGCAGACCACGCTGGTGGCCTTCGGCACCGAGGCCGGCCTGTTCCAGCGCGCGGGCTTGTCCACGGTGGTCTGCGGTCCGGGCTCCATCGAGCAAGCACACCAGGCCGACGAATTCGTGAGCCTGGAACAGTTGGCGCGCTGCGAGGCCTTCCTGCGCGGCATCGGCACCCACGCCGGCCGCTGGCTGGCCGAGCCCGCCTTGGAAAGTTGAGCACCCCGGAGCCCCCATGCTGCTGACCGCCGACGCCCGAGGCGTCTTCCCCATCGCGCCGACGCCGTTTCTCGACGACGGCCGCATCGACGCCGCGTCCGTCGACCGCCTGACCGACTTCTACCTGGGCATCGGCGCCACCGGCATCACGGTGCTGGGTCAGCTGGGCGAGGCGCCCAAGCTCGAACACGACGAGAGCGT
>JAABPT010000165.1 GCA_011391855.1 Burkholderiales bacterium | reverse complement strand
TGCGAAAGCGGTGGCAGGAAACGCGCTTCAGCGCGGCGGCAGGGCCACCGGCCGCGCCAGGTCGTCCAGGCTCTGGCCCTGCTGCTGAAGCAAGGCCTCCACCGCCTGGCGCAGCGGGCCCAGCCGTTCGTCGATGGCGTCGCGCACGGTGTCCACGAACACCTGCGTCTGGCGCTCGATCTCGATATTCACGGCCGCACCCTCGGCCTTCTCGGCGAAGGTGGTCGCGCGCAGCGTCTCGGGGATCAGCCAGACCTCGAACCAGCCCGCGCCGCCCGCTTCGCGCTGCGCCTCGGAAACGGTGAGGCTGCAGCCGTTGACGGCGATATAGCCCTTGGCGAAAACATAGCGCATCCACGGCGCCTGCACCGCGATGCGCAGCACGTGGTTGTTCTCGGGCCGGCGCACCTGCACCACCCGGCCCATGAAGTCGATGTGGCCCGACAGCGGGTGGCCGCCGATCTCGGCGCCGTCGCGCGCAGCGCGCTCCACGTTGACATGGCTGCCGCGCTGCAGGCCGGCCAGCGTGGTCAGGCCCAGGCTTTGCTGCATGACGTCGAAGCGGGCCTGTTCGTTGCCGTTGCCGCTGCCTTCCAGCGCCGTGACGGTGAGGCAGACGCCGTCGACCGCGACGCTGGCGCCGACGGCCAGCCCGGCGCCGAAGCCGCTCGGGAAGGCCAGCGTGAAGCTGCGCAGGCCGGGTTGGTCGGTCAGCGCCTGGACGCTGGCGATGCCTTGAACGATGCCGGTGAACATGGCCGAAAGCTTACCAGCCGTGGGCGGTGTCCGAGTTGGGCGAGGCGGACGATTCGAGCCCAAGGCGTCCGCGGCGGCGCGCGCGTGCACGACATGAAAGGTTTGTACGGCATCTTCAAGAAGCCCTGGAACGACAGCGAACTGCTGCAGCGCGTGACCAACCTGGCCACGCTGCGGCGCCCGGCGGCGAGCGGCTGAGCGGCGCTGCGCCGCCAGATCACCGGCGCGACGCGGCGCGGGGCGAAGGCGCCGATCGCGCGCGCCGGGCGGTCTGTACGGTGCCGAACGGACAGCCCGACGCCTTTGCAGACAAGCTCTCTGCCAGCCAGCGGCGTCGCTGTGGGTTTGTGGATGCGGGCCCGTCGGTGCGGGTTCGTCAATGCGGCCCAGCACCTGCAGTGCCGCCGTCCGCGCAAGGCCCGGCCGGGCGCCCGCCGCCAGCGCTTAACATTCATCTCCGCGAATCAAGCAGGCCGTCTGCCATGCCCCTGGAAAACAAGGAAGCGCTGCCCTGGCCGCCGCCGCTGGCGGGCCGGGTGCGGGCAGATGCGAACGCCGAACAACTGGCCGGCGGGATCGTGGCCGTCTGGCGCGACATCGACCTCGCGCTGAACCCCATCATCGGGCACCGCGGCGTGGCCGCGCTCTACAACCGCAGCCTCAGGCTCGCCGCGGCCGCCCACCCGTGGCTGACCAACGGCCACGCGGATGCGCTGGCCGCCATCGACGTGACGGCCTTGCGCGCCGACCTGCTGCAGCAGCCGGCCGCCGAAGCCGCCGCCGCCGGCACGGTACTGTTCCGGTCCTTCGAGCAACTGCTCGTCAGCCTGGTAGGCCCAGCGCTCACCGCCCAGCTCCTTCAGCCAGTCTGGACCCACCCGGCGGTCAGCCCGCCTGCACAGGACAACACGCCATGAGTTCCAAAGCCACCATCAACCGTCTGCCCACCGGGGTGCCGGGCCTGGACGAGGTGCTCGGCGGCGGCCTGCCCGAATTCAGCTTCAACCTCATCGCCGGCCAGCCCGGCTGCGGCAAGACCACGCTGGCCCACCAGATCATGTTCGCGCTGGCCACGCCCGAGCGGCCGGCGATCTATTTCACCGTGCTCGGCGAGCCGCCGCTGAAGATGCTGCGCTACCAGCAGCAGTTCGGCTTCTTCGACCATACCGCCATCAACCGCAGCGTGCGTTTCGTCAGCCTGTCGGAAGACGTAGCCGACGGCGACCTGGATCTCGTGCTCAGGCGCATCGTCGACGAGGTGGCCACGCACAACCCGCGGCTGGTCTTCGTGGACTCGTTCCGCTCGGTGATCTCGGCCGGCGACAACGGGCAATCGCCTTCGACGCGGCTGCAGATGTTCGTGCAGCAGCTCGGCGTGTTGATGACGAGCTGGCAGGCCACCACCTTCCTGATCGGCGAATATTTCAACGAGACCGACGCCAACCCGGTGTTCACGGTGGCCGACGGCCTGATCTGGCTGCGCCAGAGCGTGCAGCGCAATTCCATGGTGCGCAAGCTCGAGATCATGAAGATGCGCGGCCAGGCCACGCTGCCGGGCCTGCACACCTTCCGCATCGACGCCAACGGCGTGCGCGTCTTCGCGCCGGCGCAGGCGGTCGCCGCCGCCGGCTCCGCGCCCGACGTCGCCGTGCCTGGCGAGCGCGCGCGCCTGGGCGTGCCGGCGCTGGACGAGATGCTCTGCGGCGGCCTGCCGCGCGGCTATTCGCTGCTGGTGGCCGGGCCGTCGGGGTCGGGCAAGAGCATCCTGGCGGCGTCGTTCCTAGCCGAGGGGGCGCGCAACGGCGAAACCGGCGTGCTGGCCGCCTTCGAGCAACGCCCGAACCGGGCGCGCAACCCGCTGCTCAGCGAGCTCATCGCCAAGGGCCAGGTCAGCCTGATCGACAGCCACGAGCCCGACCTGTCCATCGACGAGGTCGTGCTGCTGATCCTGAAGGAAGTGCGCAAGCGCCAGGCCAGCCGCGTGGTGCTGGACTCCCTGAGCGGCTTCGAACTCGCGCTGGCGCCCACCTTCCAGGCCGACTTCCGCGAATCGCTGCTGCGGCTGGTGTCGGCGCTGTCGCGCGCCGGCGTCACGGTGCTCATGACCTCGGAGCTGGAAGACCGCTACACCGACCTGCGCTTCAGCCCCTATGGCGCGGCCTTCCTCACCGACGCCATCATCGTGCAGCGGTATATCGAGGTCGAGAGCCGGCTGCTGCGCGTGATGGCCGTGGTGAAGGTGCGCGCCAGCCCCCATGCCAACGAACTGCGCGAATACAGCATCGGCGACGACGGCATCCGCATCGGCGCCATGCTGCCCCACCAGGAAGGCCTGCTCGGCGGACGGCCCACGCGCAAGCCCCTGGCCGACCCGGCGGCACCTTTGCCCGGCGACCGCTGAAGCGCGCCGCTCACTTGCGAACGAAGCACCAACCAAGCACCGCCCAAGCAGCCCCCAAGCATCCCCGAAGCATCACTCCCAGTGAACGCACCCCAAGCCGACCCGACCGCCACGCCGGTGACACAAGCCGAAGAAAAGCTGGCCCACCTGCACGTGCAGGTCGACGCCATGCAGGCGCTGCTGGTGCGCCTGCTGCAGGAGGTGGTGCAGGCCGAGACCCGGCTCGAACATACCCAGGTGGAGCGGCTGGTGGAGGTCAACGAACAGCTGGTGATCGCGGCCCTGACCCAACAGGACGCCGCCGACACGGCCGCGCAGGCGCTCGAAGGCGCCGAGCAGACTTCGCTGCTGGACCCGCTGACGCGCCTGCCCAACCGCACCGCCTTGTTCGACCGCGGCCAACGGGCCATTGCCAATGCCAAGCGCCGCGGGGCACGGCTGGCGGTGCTGTTCATGGACCTGGACAATTTCAAGCAGCTCAACGACAGCCACGGTCACGCCTTTGGCGACCTGGTGCTGTGCCTGGTGGCCGACCAGATGCGCTCGCTGGTGCGCGAGGTGGACACGGTCAGCCGCCACGGCGGCGACGAATTCATCGTGCTGCTGGTCGACGTGGACCAGCCCGCCGACGCGTACGCCGTGGCCGACAAGCTGGTCGCCGCCATCGGCGCGCCCGTGA
Source organism: Burkholderiales bacterium (assembly GCA_011391855.1). Lineage (GTDB taxonomy): Bacteria > Pseudomonadota > Gammaproteobacteria > Burkholderiales > Burkholderiaceae_C > Rubrivivax. Next base: position 1,154 of record JAABPT010000165.1, on the reverse strand, counting down.
CACTGGACGGGCGCCGGATCAGCATCACGGCCAGCATCGGCGTGGCCCTCTACCCAGACGACGGCAGCGACATGGCGGCCTTGATCGCGCGCGCCGATGCCGCGATGTACGAAGCCAAGCGGGCACCGTCGCGGCGCGCGGTGCAGGGCAACGACAGCGACAGCGACAGCGACAGCGACAGCCCCGCGGTCGAGCGCCGGCATGCTCAATTGCGCGAAGCCAATGAACGCCTGGTGCTGGGCGCGCTGACAGCGAAGGACCTGCTGGCAGCTGCCGAACGCGCCCAGGCGCGGCAGACGGCGCTCATGGCGGCGGTGGCGGACGAACTGCGCAACCCGTCGGCGCCGATCCGCATCACCGGCGCCATGCTCGGCCATCTGGACGCCGACAAGCTGCTGCTGCCGCGCGTGCAGGGCATCGTGGAACAGCAACTGGCGCGCATGTCGCGCCTGGTCGACCACCTCGTCGATGCCTCGGCCACCGGCCCGGGCAGCTGGGAATTCGAGCGCCGCTGGATCGACCTGGCGCCTGTCATCGAAGCCGCCATCGCCGCCCAGTTGCCGCAGATGGAAGAGCGCGGGCAGCGCTTCGAGTCGCACCGCCCGAGCGGCGTGCTGGGCGTGCTGGGTGACGCGAAGCGACTCGAGCAGGTGCTGGACAACCTGCTGGACAACGCCTCGATGCACACCCACGAGGGCGGTCGCATCAGCCTGTCGGTGGTGACCGGCAGCGACACGCTGACGCTGACGGTGGCGGACAACGGCATCGGCATCACCGCGGTCTCGCTGCCCGCCATCTTCGACCCCTTCGTGCAGGACGCCCATGCGCTGGGCTACAACGACCTCGGCCTGGGTATCGGCCTCACGGTGGCGCGCGCCCTGGTGCGAGCGCACGGCGGCGATATCGTCGCGCAGAGCGCGGGTGCCCGGCGCGGCAGCCAGTTCATCGTCACGCTGCCCCTGGCGGCGAACCCCGACGCGCTGGAGGCCGCGGTGGACGGGCAGGCAGCATGACGTCCTCTTCGAACGCCTCGCAGGCTTCGCACGCCCCGAATGCCTCGAATGCCGACTCGGCGGCTGCGGCGGCAGTACCGCGCTCCGCGCGGAAGTCAGCGCCCCGCACACCGGCGCCCGACCCACGGCAGAACCGGCTGC
>JAABPT010000164.1 GCA_011391855.1 Burkholderiales bacterium | reverse complement strand
GGCCCGGCGCCGACGCAGGCGACCTTCTTGCCATTGGACGCCTTGGGCCGCGGGATCATCGCGCGCACCTCGCCGCCCTTCAGGTCGGCCGCCACGCGCTTCAGGCGGCAGATGGCCACCGGCTCCGGCTTGGCCGCGTTCTCCTCTTCCACCCGCCCGCGCCGGCAAGCCGGCTCGCAAGGCCGGTCGCAGGTGCGACCCAGGATGCCGGGGAAGACGTTGCTGTACCAGTTGACCATGTAGGCGTCGTCGTAGCGACCCATCGCGATCAAGCGGATGTATTCGGGAACGGGGGTGTGGGCGGGGCACGCCCACTGGCAGTCCACGACCTTGTGGAAATAGGCCGGATCGCTGATATCGGTGGGCCGCACGTCTTGTCTCCAGGCGGGGCGCCGGGTCGGCACGTCGGGCGGCGTGACGGTGGGCCCCTTCGTTGTGCGCGGCAGTCTACGCCCGCGCACCGCCGGCCGGGCCCATGCCCGCGTTCACGGTATCGCTTATGCAGCGAATAGCCGCAAGGCCTTCACGAAGCCTTCCAGCTTGCGGCCTTTGCGCGCCCGGCGGCCGGCATGCTGGGCCAGCACAGCGCCCTTCAACTCTTCCTGCCGCGGCTTGGCGCCGCGGCCGGTGCCGGCCACGACCAGCCGGTCCGCGAACGTGGCCGCCGAAACCAGCGGCGTCTTCGCGTCCACGTCCATCAGCGTCAGCCCCTTGCCGCCGTTGGACTGCAGCTTGAGTTCGTCCAGCGGGAAGACCAGCAGCCGGCCGTCCTGCGCCAGGCACGCCACCTGCAGATGCGTCGCCGCCACCGCCACGGGCGGCAGCAAGTGGCAAGCGTCGTCGAGCGTGAGGAAGTTCCTGCCGCCGCGGTTGCGGCCCAGCATGTCGCCGGCCTGGGCCAGCAAACCGAAGCCAGTGCTGTTGGCCAGCAGCAGCTTCGTGGCCGGTGCGCCGGCCCAGCAATGCGCCACCTGCGTGCCGGGTTCCAGGTCGATCAGCGTCGTGATCGGCACACCGTCGCCGCGACCGCCGGGCAGCACCGAAACCGCCACGCTGTAGACGCGACCGCTGCCCTTGGCCTCCGTGCCGAAGACCAGCAGCGTGTCCACCGAACGGCAGGCGTAGGTGCCGTACAGCGCGTCGCCCGGCTTGAAGGCGAGCGTGGCGGCGTCGATCTCGTGGCCCTTCAGCGCCCGCACCCAGCCCTTGGCGCTGACGACCACCGTCACCGGCTCGTCGACCACCTTCACCTCGGCCAGCACCTTCTTCTCTTCCTGCACCAGCGTGCGGCGCTCGTCGCCATGGGCCTTGGCATCAAGCTCGATCTCGCGCACCACGACGCGCTTCAGCGCCGCCGGGCTGGCGAGGATGTCCTCCAGCTTGCCCTGCTGTTCGCGCTGCTCCTTCAGTTCCTGCTCGATGCGGATGGCCTCCAGCCGCGCCAGTTGCCGCAGGCGGATTTCCAGGATGTCCTCGGCCTGGCGGTCGCTCAGGCCGAAGCGCGCGATCAGCGCCGCCTTGGGCTCGTCGGCGTTGCGGATGATGCGGATCACCTCGTCGATATTCAGCAGCACGAACTGCCGGCCTTCGAGAACATGGATGCGGTCCAGCACCTTGGCCAGACGGTGCTGGGTGCGGCGCTGCACGGTGGCCAGCCGGAAGTCGATCCACTCGGCCAGCATCTGGCGCAGGCTCTTCGGCGTGGGCCGGCCGTCGCGGCCGACCATCGTCAGGTTGACCGGGGTGCTGCTTTCCAGGCTGGTGTGGGCCAGCAGCGTGTGGATCAGGTCGGCCTGCTCCACGGTGCGGCTCTTCGGTTCGAACACCAGGCGCACGGGTGCGTCCTTGTTGGATTCGTCGCGCACGGCGTCCAGCACCGCCAGCACCGCGGCCTTGAGCTGCACCTGATCCTGGCTCAGTGCCTTCTTGCCGGCCTTGACCTTGGGGTTGGTCAGCTCCTCGATCTCTTCCAGCACCTTCTGCGTGCTGGTGCCCGGTGGCAACTCGTTGACGACGAGTTGCCACTGGCCGCGCGCCAGGTCCTCGATGACCCAGCGGGCGCGCACCTTCAGGCTGCCGCGGCCCGTTCGGTAGGCGTCGCGGATGTCGGCCGCGGCACTGATGATCTGGCCGCCGCCGGGGAAGTCGGGCGCCGGCAGCAGGGCGAAGAGTTCGTCGTCGCTCAGTTCGCCATGCTTCGCGTCGTGCTTCAGCAGCGCCACCGTGGCCGCCGCCACCTCGCGCAGGTTGTGGCTGGGGATCTCGGTGGCCAGGCCCACGGCAATGCCGGAAGCGCCGTTGAGCAGCACGAAGGGCAGCCGCGCCGGCAGTTGCCTGGGCTCTTCCGTCGAACCGTCGTAGTTGGGCTGGAAGTCGACCGTGCCTTCGTCGATCTCGTCGAGCATCAACCGCGCGATGGGCGCCAGGCGCGCCTCGGTGTAGCGCATCGCCGCCGCGCCGTCGCCGTCGCGGCTGCCGAAATTGCCCTGGCCGTCGACCAGCGGATAACGCTGCGAGAAGTCCTGCGCCATGCGCACCAGCGCGTCGTACGCCGCGGTGTCGCCGTGCGGGTGGTAGCGGCCGAGCACGTCGCCCACCACGCGCGCGCTCTTCACCGGCTTGGCACCGCCCGCGCCGCTGAAGGCCAGGCCCATGCGGAACATCGAATACAGGATGCGCCGCTGCACAGGCTTGTTGCCGTCGCAGACGTCGGGCAGCGCGCGGCCCTTCACGACCGAAAGCGCATATTCCAGGTAGGCGCGCTGGGCGTATTCTGCCAGCGGCAGGCTTTCGGCGGGGTCGGCCGGGTCGGCCGGTGGGGGATCGAAGAGGTCGTTCATGGGGTCGGGATGGCCGCCGCGGCAGCCGCCGCGCGAATGAGGAAGGCAGGCCCGTCAGGCCACGGTCACCAGCGGTGAGTAGCGCGCCAGCGTGGCATCGTGGGTGAGCAGGTGCATCGGTTCGCTGACGGCCTGGGCCACCAGCATGCGGTCGAAGGGGTCGCCGTGCAGCCGCGGCAGGCGGCGCAAGGCGGCGGCATGGTCCCAGGTCATCGGCAACTGCAGCATGGCCGTCTCGCGCAGTCGCATGTCCAGCAAGTCCATGTCGACCTTCAGTTTGCCCAGACCGGCCTTGATGGAGACCTCCCAGAGGGACACGCTGCTCACATAGACCTGATCGGCGCCGTCGATGAGCCGGCGCGCCTGCGGACTGAGTTGCGAGGCGCCCTGCATCACCCACAACACGATGTGTGTATCCAGCAGCAGTCTCACGGTTCGATCGGACCCCTTTCCCACAAGGCCAGTTCTTCCTCTGACATCGGGGCGTCGAAGTCGTCGGCAATCTCGATCTGGCCCTTGAGCAGGCCGTAAACGATCTTGCGCTTCGGCCCGGCATCCAGCGGCACCAGCTTGGCCATCGGCGTGCCGGCCTTGGCGATGATCACCGTGGCGCCGGCATGCGCCTGCTCCACCAGCTCCGACAGCCGGGTCTTGGCTTCATAGATATTGACCTGCATGCCGCACTCCAATTTGACCAATGTTGGTCAATGAGGACTTTATCTCAGAGAAACGGGTTGCGGATGGTCATGCCCTCGATCACTTGACCGTGCTGGAAGTCCTCGGAATACAAGACGCTGCAGCCGGCAGCCAGTGCACTGGCCGCGATGCATGCGTCGTAAATGGGCATGCCATGGCGCTCGGCCAGAGCCATGGCGTGCTCGTGCACCGCCACTGTCACGGGTTCGACCCTACACACCTGCCGCAGAACACCCAGGGTTGCGTGCACCGTCGGCCATGGCGATCGGTGCTTCCGCCGCGCCACGGCCGTCACCTCGTTCAGCACCTGGACGCTGATCGTCCCGCCCTCGGCCAACAGGTCCTCGGCGCGACCTGCCTTGGTCGTGTCTGCCGACAGCAGGTACAGGGGGATGTTGGAGTCGAAGAAGACCGCACCATTGGGCCGGGAACTCAACCCCGATCCCCATAGGCTTCGAGGCGATCGAACTTGAAATCGGCAGGCAGCGTTCCGCGGTACTGCCGCAATCGCGCCAGGATGGCGCGGTTGTCGGGAGAGCGGCCGAGCGCGAGCTGGTGCTCGCCAGCGACCGTTACCTCGACATCGTCACCTTCCTTGAGCCCCAGCACCTCCACCACCGCCGCCGGCAACCGGATGGCGAGGCTGTTGCCCCACTTGGACACTTGCATCTCGGCCCCTCGTTGATAGATATACAGGATTTAATTGTATATCCATCAAAGGTTGTTGCATCGACCGTATCAAGTCGCGTCCTCCAGCCCCAGCGCCCGCCGCGCCTGGTATTCGCGGTCGAGCATGCTCATCACCACCAGGCTGTCGTAGCCGTCGGCTTCGCCGCCGGTGATGCGCACGCTTTCGCGCAGCCGGCCTTCTTCGACGAAACCCTCGCTGGCATACAAAGCCAGCGCACGCGTGTTGAGCTGCTTCACGTCGAGCCAGAAACGGTGCGCGTGCAGGTCGCGGAAGGCCATGCGCTTGAGCAGGCGCACGCAGCGCCGGCCCAGGCCCTGGCCCTTGGTCTGCAGCACCAGGCGCTTGAGCTCCACGCTCCTGTGCCGGTTGCGGCAGCCCTGCAGGATGACGAAACCGTCGCGCGATCCGTGCTCGCCGGCCTCGACGATGAAATGCCGGAAGTCCGGAAAGCGCAGCGCGCCTTCGTGCTGCGTGCGCTCCCACGGCGAAATGAACGGCAGGTTGTGCTGGTCCATCTCCACCGCGGCCACGAAGTCCAGGTCGGACAGCATCGTGGGCCGCAGGTGCAGCGGCGGGCCTGGCGGCGCCGGCGCGGCCGGCGTCACTGACGAAATGGGATCAGACATCGACCTCGACCGCGTCGCCATGCAGTTCCATCAGTTCGCGCCGCGACGCCGCCTCGCCCTTGCCCATGAGCTTGGTCAGCAGCGCCGCCGTGGCTTCGAAGCCTCCCGCCCCATCCGCCCCACTTGCCCCAACCGCCCCACGCACCAGCCAGCTCACCGG
>JAABPT010000163.1 GCA_011391855.1 Burkholderiales bacterium | reverse complement strand
GCCTCGTTGATGAGTTCGGCGCAGAACAGTGTCAGCTGCTGCCTCACCGGCAGCGCGTCCTTGCCGATGATGCGCGCCATGCGCTCCAGGTGCGCCTGTTCGTCCAGCAGCGTCAGGAAGCGGCGGCGCAGCTTGAGCCAGTCGCCATGGCCCTGGCCGGCCCACCACGGCGCGAAGCCGCGCGCGTCTTCGGCATAGCTCTGCAGCGGATGCACGGCGGGGTAGAAGCGGGCCTGCGCGCGTTTCACGTCCAGCGCCCAGTAGGCGCGCACATAGCGCTTGGTGTGGCTGGTGACGGGTTCGGAAAAGTCGCCCGAAGGCGGGCTGATGGCGCCGATGAGCGTGACCGAACCGCGGCCCCCGGCCAGCGTTTCCACGACCGCGGCGCGCTCGTAGAAATCGGCCAGGCGCGACGACAGGTAGGCCGGGTAGCCGCCCTCGCCCGGCAGTTCGCCGAAACGGCCCGAGACCTCGCGCAGCGCCTCGGCCCAGCGGCTGGTGGAGTCGGCCATCAGCGCCACGTCCAGGCCCTGGTCGCGGAAATATTCGGCCACCGTCACGGCGCTGTAGATCGAAGCCTCGCGCGCCGCCACCGGCATATTGGAGGTGTTGGCGATGACCACCGTGCGCTCCATCAACGGGCCGCCGCTGCGCGGGTCGGTGAGCGTGGGAAATTCCTCCAGCACGCCGGCCAGTTCATTGCCGCGCTCGCCGCAGCCCAGGTAGACGATGACGTCGGCATTGCAGCCCTTGGCCAGCGCCTCCAGCAGCACCGTCTTGCCGGTGCCGAAGCCGCCGGGAATGGCCGCCTTGCCGCCCAGCGCCACCGGGAACAGGCTGTCCAGGATGCGCTGGCCGGTGACCAGCGGCGCGCCGGCGGGCAGCCGCGCACGCACCGGGCGCGGCACGCGCACCGGCCAGTCGTGGCCCATGGCCAGTTCGCGCTGGGTACCGTCGGCTGCGAGCAGCGTGCAGACGCCATCGAATTCACCGTGGCGGCCGGCAGCGGCGATCGTTGCCACGCAGCCCCCGGCGTCGGGCGGCACGAGGCATTTCTGCACGCGGCCCGAGGCGCCGCGCACCTGGGCAAAGACCTGCCCCGCGGCCAGCATGTCGCCCACCGCGGCCAGCGGTTCGAAGTGAAACTCTCCTGGCGGCGCGCGGCGCATGCCGGGCGCCACATGCGGCGTGTCCAGCCCCGACAGCGGCCGCAGCAGGCCGTCGAAGATGTGTCCCAGCAGCCCGGGTCCCAGGTGGATGGACAGCGCCTGCCCGTCCCCCGTAACCGCGATGCCTGGGCGCAGCCCGGTGGTGTCTTCGTAGACCTGCACCACGATGGTGTCGCCGTCCAGCCGCACGACTTCACCGAGCAGCGCCTGCGGCCCCACGCGCACCGCTTCGCGCAGCGCAAACGGCCCTTCGGCACGGGCGTGCAGCACCGGGCCGCTGATCCAGCGAATGACGGCCCGGCTCACGACGCCACCCCCAGTTCACCCAGCAGCAGCGCGCCGATGGCTTGACGGTCGGCGAGCAGGCCGCCCAGCGTGGCGTCGACGACATTGCGCCCGGCCACGATGCGCAGCCCGGCGCCCAGCCCGGCGTGTTCGGTGAAGTCCACCCTGGAGCCGATCTCGGCCTGGATCCTTGCTGCCAGCGCCTGCTGCTCCGGCGCCGGCCAGTCGGGGGCATGGACGATGCGCCAGCCCTCCGGTGCGAGCACCCGCCGGGCCTCGGCCGTTGCCGCGCCCACCCAGTGCCGCCGCGTGTCGGCGTTCGCCCAGCGCGCGCGCAGCGCCAGGGGCAACTGCTGCCAGGCGGCGGCCAGCCAGCCCGCCGCCTGCTGCTGATCGTGCAGCCTGCGCCTGGTCTGCAGCTCGGCCCGCGCCGCGGCCACGCGCGCCTGCTGCCGCGCCCGCTCCTCGGTGAAAGCTTCGCGCACGCGCTCGCGCGCCTCGGCACGCGCCTGAGCCAACGCGGCGGCGGCCTGTTTCGCGGCCTCGCCGAGGATGGCGTCGCATTGGGCACGGCGGTCTTCCTCGACGAGGTCGAGCAGGGCCTGGGTGCGCCGCTCCAGGGTCATGCCTCCAGCCCCAGTTGTTTGCGCAGCCGGTCGGCCAGGGCGGGCCGCTTCACCTCACCCTGCGGGTCGGGCAGCACCAGCACCCACGGCGTCAGCGCAACGGCGGCAGCGGCCAGCGTGGCTGCGTCGATGCGCACCGCCACGGCCGCGGAGACCAGCACCAGCGGCGCCGCTTCACGGGCCCGCGCCAGCGCCGCGGTCTCCGTACCTGGCGCCGAAGTCGTCACCTGCACGCCCGCCAAGCGCCAGCCCGCGGCGCTGATCTCGTCGCCGATATATACCGGTGCCGTCATCACGCCAACCGGTTGAGGATGAGGATGGAGACGATCAGGCCATAGATCGCGATGCCCTCGGCCAGGCCGACGAAGATGAGCAAGCGGCCGAACAGCTCGGGTTTCTCGGCCAGGGCGCCGATGGCCGCCGTGCCCACCTTGGCCACGGCGAAACCGGCGCCCAGCGCCGCCAGCGCGGTGGAAGCCGCCGCCGCGGCCAGGCCCCAGGTCCAGACCTCACTGCCCACGTTGGTGCCCACGTTGGTGCCCACGGCCGCCGGCTCGGCCGCCAGGGTCGGCAGCCCCGCCAGCAGCAGCGCGGTGCCGCCCAGGCCCACCAGCAAGGTCAAGGCCAAGGCCAGCATCGCGGCGCTGAACTTCACGGTCGTCTTCATGAGGGACTCTCCTGCAAGCTGGAAGGGGGCGGCGGCAGGGGGCGGAAGACGCGTCCCTGCGCCTCGAGGAAGCGGGCGAAGAATTCGAACAGCACGAGTCGGGTGGTCTGGATCGACACCACCAGGCCCTCCAGCACGATCACGATCAAGTTGCCGACCACCAGCACCGCGGCGGCAGCCACCGGGTGGCCGGCGGCGTCCATCAACGCCACGATGGCCGACGACAACCCGGCGTGCGCCAGGGCGAAGGCCCCGACGCGCGCAAACGACAAGGTGTTGATGAGGATCTGCAGCAACCGCTCGACCAGCTCGGCCAGCGCCGTGAAGCCGGCCAGCACGCGGCGCTCCAGCACGCCGTGGCCCAGGCAGAACCAGGCCGCCCCGGCGGCGGCCAGCAGCCAGCCCGGCGTCCAGGCCAGGCCCGAGACGAGACCCAGGTAACAGACCAGCAGCCCGGCGTCCGACGCCAACCAGCGGGCGAATTCGCCGCGCCAATGCGCCTGCACGGCGGCCAGCAGCAGCCCGCTGGTCAGCAGCACCGCTCCACCCACCAGCGGCGCCACCAGGACCGCCAGAGGATCGTCCAGCGGCGCGATCCAGCCCGGGTGCAGCAAGTGCATGCTGAAGACGCTGCCGAAGAGCAGGCCGAAGACGGCGGCCGACAGCCCGCCGGCGATGAACAGGCGCGCCAAAGGCCAGCGGCGGCGCAGGGCGTAGCCGGCCGCGGCGATGACCAGGCCCTGGCCGACGTCGCCGAACATGTAGCCGAACATCAGCGGCACGGCCACCGCCAGCAACACGCTGGCGTCGGCCTCGGTGCCCGAGGGCATGCCCAGGGCGCGGCTGAAGACCTCGAATGGCCGCGCCCAGGCCGGGTTGTCCAGCAGCAGCGGCGCCCGGGTGCCCGGCGGCGGCGGCGCAAGGCGCAGCAGCGCACGGGCACCGCTGTCTTCCACCGCCTGTTCCAGCGCGGCCGGGTCGCGAAGGCTGGTCCAGCCGCTGATCCAGGTGAACAACGGACCGGACTCCAGCGCCTGCACGTTGTCCAGCACCCACTGCAGCCGCCCGGCGTCGGCCAACGCGCTGCGCAGGCCGTGGCGGTCGGCCAGTGCCGCCAGCTCGGCGCGCGCTGCCGCTTCGCTGGCCCGTGCGGCCTGCAACCGGGCTTCGATGGCCGCCTGGTTGGCGGCGCGGTCGCGGCCCAGCCAAGGGGGCAGTTCGTAGCTCTGGCCCTTCAGCGCCACGGCCTGTTGCGCCAGCGACTCCAACTGCTGCGCATCACCGAGCGCCAGCGAGTAGTGCATCCCCTGGTCCTGGAAGGAACGCACGAGCGGCCCGGTCGCAGCCTCCGGCTCGCCGCCCGCGGGCCAGACGAACAGGCGCACGCGCAGCGGCGCACCCGCGGCCGCGGCTTGGGCCAGATCGACGACGCCGTCGTCCAGCTGTGCCACCACCGCGCGCCAGCGTGCCAGCTCCGCGCGCTGGCCTTCGGCCTGCTGCCAGCGAAGGATCAGCGCTTCGGCTTGCAGCGCCCAGGCGCGGACAGTTTCTAGGCTGCGCCGCAATGACACCTGCGGGGGTTCGGGAAAGGCCGACGCCTGCAGCCTGTCGGCGGGCCAGAAGGCGCGGTAGCGTTGCGCCAGCGCGTCGAACTGCTGCAGCAGCGGCCGCAGGTCGGCAAACCCATCGGGCGGCAGCGCGCCGCTGCGCGCCTCCAGCTCCACCGCACCGGTGGCGGCCAGCGCCGCCAGCGCCAGCGTGGTGTCGTCGCGCGCCACCAGCAGTTCGAACCAGCGGGCGGGGTGCGGCCGGATCATGGTGCCACCCAGCGCTGCGGGAACGCGGCGCGGCGCAACAGCTCGCTGCGCAGGCGCTCGAACTCCAGCGCCGACAAGGCCAGGTAGACAAAGGCCGTCACCGGCTGCAACAGCGTGCGCCGCAGCAGCAGCACCAGCCGCGCCTGCAGCGCACGGCGCAGGGCCCAGCCGTCGACGGCCCGGGGCGAAGCAAAGGCTTCGGCATGCGCGGCCAGCATCGGCAGCAGCCCGGCTTCGACCCCGCAGCGCCCCGGCGCGTGTGGCAGCCGGCGCAGCCATTCGCTGCACCACAACGCCAGCAAGCGCTGCGGCTCGGCGCCAGCGGCTTTCAGCAACAGGGCCGCCTCCGCCGAGCCAGTCGCAGCACCTTGCGCCAGCGGTTTCAGCTGGGGGTCGTTGGCCAGCCACGGCGGCGGCCGCTCACCGCGCGCCAGATGCTGCAGTGCCGGCAGGTCGGCCAGCACGGCGCACC
>JAABPT010000162.1 GCA_011391855.1 Burkholderiales bacterium | reverse complement strand
CCCGCCACGAAGGTGCGGGCCGCCCCTGGCTGACAGTGCAGACACTGGCCGCCGTGCCGCTGCAGGCGCCGCTGGCCGCCGGCTACCGCATCACGCGCAGCGTGAGCGCCGTGCAGCGCCAGCGGCCCGAGGCCTGGAGCCGCGGCGACATCCAGCGCGTGCGGCTGGAGATCGAGGCCGTGGGCGACATGGCCTGGGTGGTGGTCAGCGACCCCGTGCCCGCCGGTGCCACGCTGCTGGGCAGCGGCCTGGGGCGCGATTCGGCCCTCGCCACGCGCGGCGAGCAGCGCGAAGGCACGGCCTGGCTGGCCTACGAGGAGCGCGCACCGGAGGCCTGGCGCGGTTACTACGAATGGCTGCCGCGCGGCCGCCATGTGGTGGAGTACACGCTGCGGCTGAACGCCAGCGGCCGCTTCGGGCTGCCGCCCACGCGCGTGGAGGCGATGTATGCGCCCGAGACCTTCGGCGAACGGCCCAACGCCGCACTGGAGGTGATGCCGTGAGACCCCTGGCCGGGGGCGCGTTCGCGTTGCTGCTGCTGGCGGCCACACCCGCCACGGCCGTGCCGGACTTCGACACCGTGCGCGCCGCCCACGCGCCTTCCGACCTGCCGCTGCTGGACCGCCACGGCGCCGTGCTGCAGACCGTGCGCGTGGACGACACCGTGCGCCGCGGGCCCTGGGTCACGCTGACCGACATCTCGCCGGCCTTGCGCGACGCCATCGTGCTCAGCGAGGACCGCCGCTTTTGGGCCCACGGCGGTGTGGACTGGCGCGCGCTGGCGGCCGGCGCCTGGACCACGGCCTGGGATTCACGCACGCGCGGCGCTTCCACGCTGACGATGCAGCTCGCCGGCCTGCTGAACGACGACCTGGCCCGCCCCGCCGGCGGCCGCAGCGTGGGCCAGAAGCTGACGCAGATGCACCGCGCCCGGCAGCTTGAAAGCGGCTGGAGCAAGACGCAGATCCTGGAGGCCTACCTCAACCGCGTGCCGCTGCGAGGCGAACTGGTGGGTGTGGCCGCCGCCAGCAACGTGCTCTTCGGCAAGCACGCCAGCGGGCTGGATGCCGTGGAGGCGGCGTTGCTGGCCAGCATGGTGCGCGGCCCCAACGCCGCCGCGCCGCAGCTGGAACGCCGCGCCTGCGAGGTGCTGCGCCAGCAGCAGCTGGGTTGCGCGGGGCTCGGCATCACGCTGGCGCAGGCCTTGGCCCGGCGGCCGGGGGCACTGCTGCAGGCCCAGGGCGAGGCGCCGGCGCCGCACTTGGCGCGGCTGATGGTGCAGCCGGCGCCGGAGCGGCAACAGCGACAGGAACCCCCTGGCCGGCCGGCCACGCAGCGGCAGTCTGCCGGCGAACCACTGCGCAGCACGCTCGACGCCGGCGTGCAGCGCGTGGCGCTGCACGCGCTGAGCCGCCAGATCGCCGAACTGCGCGGCCGCGAGGTGGAAGACGGCGCCGTGATCGTGCTCGACAACGCCAGCGGCGAGGTGCTGGCCTGGGTGGGCTCTTCGGGGTCGGCTTCGAATGCGCCCGCGGTCGACGCCGTGCTCGCGCGCCGGCAGCCCGGTTCCACCGTCAAGCCCTTCGTCTATGCGCTGGCGCTGCAGCAGCGCCTGCTCACCGCCACCAGCGTGCTGGACGACGCCCCGCTGCAGCTGGCCGCCGGCGCGGCGCTGTACCAGCCGCAGAACTACGACGGCGGCTTCAAGGGCGCGGTCAGCGTGCGCACGGCGCTGGCCAGCAGCCTGAACGTGCCGGCGGTGCGCGTGGGCGCGATGCTGGGGCCCGACGCGATGTTCGCCACGTTCGCGCAGGCCGGCCTGCGCCCCAGCGAAAGCGCCGGTTACCACGGCCACGCGCTCGCGCTGGGCAGCGCCGAAGTCTCGCTGCTGGACCTGACCAACGCCTACCGGATGCTGGCGCAAGGCGGCCTTTGGAGCCCCGTGCGCTGGCAGGCCGGCGCGGCCGAGAGTCCGCCGCGCCGTGTTTTCGACGCCGCCACGGCCTGGGTCGTGGCCGACATCCTGGCCGACCCGGCGGCGCGTGCGGTGGGCTTCGGCCTGGACAGCCCGCTGGTCACGCGCGGCTGGGCGGCGGTGAAGACCGGCACCAGCAAGGACCTGCGCGACAACTGGTGTGTCGGCTTCACCAGCCGCTACACCGTGGGCGTGTGGGTGGGCAATGCCGGCGGCGCGCCGATGCACGGCGTGAGCGGCGTCAGCGGCGCCGCGCCAGTGTGGCGCGAGGTGGTGGCGCACCTGCACGCGCGCGCGCACTCACCGCCGCCAGCCCTGCCGCCCGGACTGGTGACGCAGCGCGGCGAGTGGTATCTGGCCGGCACCGAGCCCCGGGCCGGCAGCGCCACAGGGGCCGCGCGCGCGCAGGCCTTCGGCATCACCACCCCGCGCGACGGCAGCGTGGTGCTGCTCGACCCCGACATTCCGCCCGCCGCGCAACGCCTGGCCTTTGCCGGCGCGCCGGGTCAGTGGCGGGTGAATGGCCGCGTCGTCGGCCACGGCCGCGTCGTGCACTGGCGGCCGTTACCCGGCCGCCACGTGCTGGAACGGCACGGTGCCGGCGCGGGCGACGCCAATGGGGTTGACCGCGTGGTGTTCGAAGTGCGGGCCGCCCCGCCGCCGCGGAGCGCACCGGGCGGCTGAACCGCGGTCAGACGGTGTTCGAATTGAACAGCCGCTCCACCGCCACGTCGATGACCATGCCGCACAGGCTGTACAGCAGCGAGCCGACGAGTGCCGCGGTGAAGCTGGCGACGTGAAAGCTGGAGAGCACCGAGGCCGCTGCCCAGAACATGAGCGCATTGATGACGAAGAGGAACAAGCCCAGCGTCAACAGCGTCACCGGCAGCGTCAACAAGACCAGCAGCGGACGCACCAGCGTATTGAACAGACCCAGCACCAGAGCCGCGATCAGGGCCGCGCCGAAGCTGTCCACCGAAACACCCGAATACAGGTTGGCCACCAGCAGCAACGCCGCGGCGAGCAGCAACCAACGCACGATGATCTTCATGGGGACAGCATAACGTGGCGCGGAAGCGTCTTTTACCTGGGAAAACCGCTTCTCAGCGCGATAGCCTGGCATTACCATCCCGGGTAGCCGATTTCAAGTAAAGACAAGCCCCGAACCACGGAATAAGGCTTGCGCACAGGTCGGCACTCTCTCAACCACTGAAGGAGAACCTACACATGGCAACTGCGAAGAAAGCTCCCGCGAAGAAGGTCACGGCGAAGAAGGCGCCGGCCAAGAAAGCCGCCCCGGCGAAGAAGGCGGCTCCTGCCAAGAAGGCACCTGCAGCGAAGAAGGCCACGGCCCCGGCGAAGAAGCGGGCCCCCAGCGCCGCCTTCATGAAGGCCATGACCCCGAGCGCCGCGCTCGCCGCGATCATCGGCGACAAGCCGATGCCGCGTACCGAGGTCACCAAGAAGGTGTGGGAGTACATCAAGAAGAACGATCTGCAGGACAAGATCAAGCGCACCATGATCAACGCCGACGCCAAGCTCAAGGCCGTCGTCGGGGTGAGCCCGATCAGCATGTTCGGCATGACCAAGGAAATCAGCAAGCACCTCAAGTGAGCGGCTGAGTTCCACAAGCTTTGCGGGGCCCGGGTGACCGGGCCCCGCTTTCGTTTCAGGCGCGCTGCGCGAGCCGCCGCTGCACGAAGTCCAGCCGGTCCTGGCCCCAGAAGATCTCGCCTTCGATCACATAGCTGGGCGAGCCGAAGACGCCGGCGTCGATCGCCTGCTGCGTATTGCGCTCGTACTGCGCCTGCACTTCGGGCGTGCCCGAGTCGGCCAGCCGCTCGGCCGGCAGGCCGCATTCGGCCAGCAGTTCGGCCAGCGTCGCGGCGCTGGCCACGTCGCGCTCCTGTGCCCACACGGCCGCCAGCACACGGCCGGTGAGCTGCATGGCGGCACCGGCGCCGTCGGCTCGGTCGACGGCCACGATGAGCCGTGCCGCGGGGTCGCCCGGCACCGGAAAGAACTTCGGCTTCACATTCAAGGGCAGGCCCAGCGCGTCACGAAAACGTGCCAGCTCCACCAGCCGGTAGGCCTGGCGCTGCGGCGCGCGCTGGCCCAGCGGCAGGCCGCCCGACACCGGGAAGACCTTGCCCAGGTCCATGGGCAGCACACGGATCGCTGCGCCCGCCGCCGCGGCGATGCGCGCGAAACGCTCGTGGCCGAGGTAGGTCCAGGGGGACTGCGGGGCGAGGTAATAGTCGATGGTGGTCATGGGCGCGTGCTCCGGGTGCGGGGTCGGCGCAGTCTAGCCGGCGCATGGTGAAATGGCCGCAGGGAGCCCCAGCAGATGAGCCAAGTCCTGATCCACCAATACCTGGCCCAGCTCGACGTGTTGAAAAAGGTGGGCGGAACACACCGCGAAAGCGTGGTTCGCGAGGCCTTCAAGGACCTGCTCAAGGGCTGGGGCCGGCAGCACGACCTGGTCTTCATCCCCGAATACAAGCTCGAAAGCGCCACCAAAGACACGCGCTTCGTCGACGGCGCGCTGCTGCACGAACTGCGCGTGCCCTTCGGCTACTGGGAAGCCAAGGACGCCAAGGACGACCTCGACGAAGAGATCGCCTTCAAATTCAAGCGCGGCTATCCGCAGGACAACATCGTCTTCGAGGACAGCACGCAAGCCGTGCTCATCCAGCACCGGCAGGAAGTGATGCGCTGCGCGGTGGACGACGTGCTGCAGCTCGAAAAGCTGCTCAAGCTGTTCTTCGCCTTCGAACGCGCCGAGATCGCCGACTTCCGCAAGGCCGTGGCGCAGTTCAAGACCGACCTGCCGGCGGTGCTGGAGGCACTGCGCGGCATGATCGCGCGCGAACAGGCGGGCAACCCGGCCTTCGCCGCGGCCGCCGAGAAATTCCTGGCCCATGCGCAGGAGGCCATCAACCCGGCCCTGACCGCAGCCGACGTGCGCGAGATGCTGATCCAGCACATCCTCACGGAAGAGATCTTCAGCAAGGTCTTCGACGACAGCGACTTCCACCGCCAGAACAACGTGGCGCACGAGCTGTATGCGCTGGAAGCCACCTTCTTCACC
>JAABPT010000171.1 GCA_011391855.1 Burkholderiales bacterium | reverse complement strand
CATTGGGCAGTGCCCTCCCCCTGCCGTGCGACGCCGGTACATTCGACCAGTCGCATTGCAGAGCGCCAACCCACTGCCGCTGCGACGGCCGATGCATCGGCGAAGAGCCTGGTTCAAACGCGACCATTCTGACGCGAGGTCGCGCGGACGACAACGATCTGCGTCAAAGTTCTCTTGTTTGCCTGCCGCTGGGGCAATCCTCACCCGCCGCGGCCCGGTTGCCGAGTGGTTGAGCGCCCGTCGGGTCCCCCGCGTCTGCGGGGGGGGGGTGCGGCGTCCGAACCTCTGTTCACTGCGGGTGAGCGGACCCAGGCGATGGAGACTCTTGCCTCTCGTCGCTGCAAGTGCAGTGTCCAGGACTGTGGGCGACGCCGGGCTTGGGTTGCTGAAGCCTCAGGTGTGCCGCCGCGCCGCCGATATACCTTTCAACGTACCGCCTCCCGGCTCCGCGCGGGCCTGCCGCATGCTGAAAAAGATCGCCGTCAGACAGCTCCGCATCGGCATGCACCTGCACAAGCTGGAAGGCGCCTGGACCGACCATCCCTTCTGGCGCGCGCGCTTCGTCATCGACAGCACAGCCGACCTGAGGCGGCTGCACGAGTGCCCGATCGCCGAGTGCTGGATCGACACCCGGCTGGGCCTGGACCTGGCCGAGATGCACGAGCCCGACGGTGCACAGGTGCTGCCGCGGCCCCGGCTCGACGGCGGGCCATCGCTCGCTACCACCTTGCCGCCTGCGGCAGCGCCGGTCGAGGCACCTGTCGCGTCGAACTCGGCGGCCGACGAAGTGCAGCGTGCCGCCGCCATCTGCCAGCGCGGCCGCGAGGCGGTGGTGGCCATGTTCCACGAGGCCCGCATGGGCCGCACCGTCGACGCCGAGAGCTGCCTGCCGCTGGTGGAGGACATCACGCGCTCGGTCTGGCGCAACCCCGACGCACTGGTGAGCCTGGCGCGGCTGAAGACGCAGGACAACTACAGCTATATGCACTCGGTGGCCGTGTGTGCACTGATGGTGGCGCTGGGCCGCACGCTGGGTATGGACGAGGCGGCCTGCCGTGCCGCTGGCCTGGCCGGACTGATGCACGACGTGGGCAAGGCGGTGATGCCGCTGGAAGTGTTGAACAAGCCGGGCAAGCTGACGGACGAGGAATACGAGGTCATCCGCAGCCATCCCGAGCGCGGCCACGCGCTGCTGCAGGAAGGCCGGGGTGCCACGCCCGAGATGCTGGACGTCGTGCTGCACCACCACGAGCGCGTCGACGGCTCGGGCTACCCGCAGCGGCTCAGTGGCGACGCCTTCACGCCGCTGGCGCGCATGGGGGCCATTTGCGATGTCTACGACGCCATCACCTCCAACCGCCCCTACAAGGCAGGTTGGGACCCGGCGCAGTCGATCGCCCGCATGGCCGGTTGGAAGGGGCATTTCGACCCCGCGCTGTTCGGCGCCTTCGTGCAGAGCCTGGGCATCTATCCCACGGGTTCGGTGGTGCGGCTGGAATCGGGCCGGCTGGCGGTGGTCATCGAGCAGAACCCGGGCCACCTGGTGGCGCCGGTGGTCAAGATCTTTTATTCGGCACGCAACGAAATGCCGATCGCGCCCGTGCGGCTGGACCTTTCGCGGCCCGGCAGCACCGACCGCATCGTTGGTCGGGAGGCCGGCGGGGCAGCGAAATTCCCGCACTTGAACGAACTGTGGGTCGACCCCGCCATCCTGGCGCAGATCCCGTCCTGAGCTGCGCAGTCCCCAGGTGGCAGGGTCGTCGGCTCACGCCGGCATCACGTCGGCGTTACTTCGGCACTTCGTCGGCTCAAGCCGGCATCACGCGGGGTTCAGCGCATCGCCCGGCGCCGCACGGCGTCGATATAGGCCTGCCCGTCGGGTGGCAGCCCGCTGCGCTGCGAGGCCCAGACCATTTCGCCCAGGCATTCCATCACCTCGTGGTGGGCCTCGTGCAGCGAGCTGCGTCGCGCGGCCAGCAATTGCAGCGCCTGGCGGATGCCGGTGGGCTGGTCGATCGCCACCTGCTCCTCGATCGTCAAGTGCATGGCCAGGTGCAGGAACGGGTTCGTGCGTCCTTCTTCCACCGTGTAGACCGCCTGCAAGGCCGCCGCTTCGTCGGCCAGGCCGGCATGGTATTCGGGATGCTCGGCGATCCAGCGCGCGGCGATCGAACTCATCGGGTCCAGCGGCGCCCCGGCGCGCTGGCCGGCGTAGGCGGCGCAGAAGAATCGCCTCACGTCGGACTGATTGGGCTGGAACATCCGAGAATTGTCGCTTCCCTCACTCCGGCCGGCTGCGGCCCACCCGATGAACCCCGCCCACGTTGCCCAGGTCACCACCGCCCAACTCTTCACCGCGGCCCGCACGCAGAACGGCTACCTGGACGAGCCGCTGCCCGAAGAGCGCCTGCGTGAACTCTACGAACTGCTGAAGTGGGCCCCGACCGCGGCCAACAGCAGCCCGGCGCGTTTCGTGTTCGTGCGCAGCGCCGAGGCCAAGGCCAGTCTGCTGGACTGCATGAGTCCGGGCAACCAGCAAAAGGTGCGCGAGGCGCCGGTGACGGTGATCATCGGCATGGACATGGCCTTCCACGAGCAACTGCCCAAGCTGTTTCCGCACACCGACGCCCGTTCGTGGTTCGCCGGCAAGCCCGAGCTCATCGCCAGTTCCGCCATGCGCAATTCCAGCTTGCAGGGCGGCTACCTGATCCTGGCGGCCCGCGCACTGGGGCTGGACTGCGGCCCGATGAGCGGTTTCGACGCCGAGAAGATGGACAAAGCCTTCTGGGCCGGCACCGAGGTGCGCACCAATTTCGTCTGCACGCTGGGCAGGGGTGATCCGGCCAAGCTGATGCCGCGCAGCCCTCGCTTGTCGTTCGACGAGGCCTGCCGGCTCGCCTGACCGGGCCGTCCGGCGCGGACCGGGGTTGAACTGCCGCGGGACGGCTTGAAGTCGCGCGCCACGGCAGGGCGCTACCATCGGCGCCCAGGTGCCGCAACAGGCACTGCGAGGAGTCTTCATGCCCGTGATCGTGGTCGCCAACCCCAAGGGCGGCGTCGGCAAGAGCACGCTGGCCACCAATATTGCCGGGTACCTGGCCGCTGCCGGCCATGCGGTGATGCTCGGCGACGTGGACCGGCAGCAGTCGGCACGCCAGTGGCTGGCGCTGCGCGAGAAATTCGGGCCATCACAACTGCCGGCCATCCGCAGCTGGGACGTGGCCGGCAACGACATCGTCAAGCCGCCCAAGGGCACCACGCACGTGGTGCTGGACACGCCGGCCGGCCTGCATGGCAAGCGGCTGGACGCGGTGATGCGCATCGCCGACCGCATGCTCATTCCGCTGCAGCCCAGCCTGTTCGATATCCAGGCCACGCACGCCTTCGTGGCGGCGCTGCGCGAACACCGCCGTGCGGGTGAGGTGCAGCTGGGCCTGGTGGGCATGCGCGTGCGCGAGCACACGCGGGCCAACGAGCAGTTGCACCACTACTTGTCGACGCTGCCGGTGCCGGTGGTGGGCTGGCTGCGCGAAACGCAGAACTACGTGCAGCTGGCGGCGCACGGGCTCACGCTGTGGGACGTGGCGCCGAGCCGCGTCGAGCGCGACCTGGAACAGTGGCAGCCTTTGGCGGCCTGGGTGGGCCGATGAAACACTACGCGCATCTGGCCGACCTGCAAGCCCTGGTGGGGCAGGAGATCGGCCACAGCGACTGGCTGCACGTGGACCAGGAGCGCATCGACCTCTTCGCCCGCGCCACCGGCGACCACCAGTGGATTCACACCGACCCGGCGCGTGCCGCGGCCGGTCCCTTCGGCGCCACGGTGGCGCACGGCTTTCTCACGCTGAGCCTGCTGCCGGTGCTGTTCGAGACCGGCTTCGCCATCGACGACGTGCGCATGGGTGTCAACTACGGCCTGAACCGCGTGCGATTCCCGGCTCCCGTGCGGGCCGGCAGCCTTGTGCGCGGCCGCTTCACGCTGCGCGCGTACGAGCCGCTGCCCGGCGGGGCTCAGCTCACGGTGGAAAGCGTCGTGGAACTCGAAGGCTCGGACAAACCGGCTTGCGTGGCCGAGTCGGTGTCGCGGCGCTACGTCTAGCGCCGGTCTTCCGGTACCCCCAAGGTGGGGTGCCTCATGCGTTGCGGCCTTGGCACAGAATGCAGCGGTTGAAAACGACAGAACGCCGGGGCGTAGAGACAACATGAAAGTGCTGCTGGTCGACGATCACCCGCTCATCCTGGCCGCGCTGCAGGCGGTGATCCAGAGCATCGGCAGCGACGTCACCGTGGTCGGTGTCGACAGCGCGGCCGGTGCGCGCGCCACCTTGCGCGAAGACCCCGAATACGACCTCGTGCTGCTCGATCTGGCACTGGGCGACGCCGACGGCTTCGACCTGCTGGCCGAATTTCGCGCCGCCTACCCGGCGGTGCCGGTGGTGGTGGTCTCGGCTTCCGACCGCGCCAGCGACGTCATCCGCGCCATCGACCTGGGGGCCATGGGTTTCGTGCCCAAGCGTTCGTCGCACGGCGAACTGCACGAGGCGCTGCGCATGGTGATGTCGGGGTCGATGTACGTGCCGCCTTCAATGCTGGGGCTGGACTTCTTGCCCGGCAGTCGCAGCGGCGGCGACACCGTGCCCGACGTGATGCGCACCGCGGGTCCCGCCGCGACCGAAGTCGCGCCACTGGGCGCGGCGGCGCAGCCCGAGCCGCATCAGAAGCTGCCGTCGATCGACGACGTGGGCCTGACGCCGCGCCAGGCCGAGGTGCTTTCGCTGCTGCTGCAGGGCCTGCCCAACAAGCTCATCGCGCGCCAGCTCAACCTGTCGGTGGAAACCGTCAAGGACCATGTGGCCGCGGTGCTGCGCGCCTTGGGCGTGAGTTCGCGCACCCAGGCCGTGCTGGCGGTGAGCCAGATGACGCAGGGCCAGGGCGGCTTCTTCGCGCGGCGGCCGCCGCAGCGTTAGCGCTGCGCGGCCGCAGCCGACACCACGCCACTTCGTTGGCCCGACTGACATCTGCTGGGCGCCTGCCGCATGGAACCGCACCGCCTTGCCGCGCCGAGCGCCGACCCCACCCTGGAGCGCCCGCTGCGCAGCCTGGTGCGCTGGTCGGCCGGCAGCGGCATCGACCACATGCGCGCCCTCTATGTGCAGACGCCGGCGACGCTGGTCGGCTATTTGCTGGCCATCGGCGTCGTGGCCGCGGTGTACGCGCCGCTGGCCGAAATCTGGCGCCTGTGGGGCTGGCTGGGGACGGTGATGGCGCTGTGGGTGCTGCGGCTGCTGCACTACCTGCGCTACCTGCGCGAACCCGCGGCCGACGAGGCCCGGCTGCTGGCTTGGCGGCGCAGTTGGCGCGTGCTGGTGGTGCTGCAGGGCAGCATGTGGGGCATCGCGGTTTGGCTTTTCTGGGGGCTGGGCACGCCCTACGACAAGATCGCGCTGATCCTCGTCGTCTACGGCATCTGCGTCAGCTCGGTGCAATTGCTGGCCACGCAGGCCTGGGTCTTCCTGTCGTTCATCAGCCTCGTGCTCACGCCAACGATCGTGCGCATCGCCAGCGACAGCAGCCAAAGCGGCCATCTGGGCCTGGCGGTGATCGTGACCATCCTGTTCATTGCCACGGTGCTGATGGCGCGCACCCACCTCACCGCGCTGGGCCAGGCCATCGCGCTCAAGGAGCGCACCGACCAGCTGGCGGCGCAGTTGCGCACCGAGGTGGCCGCCACTGAAGCGACCAGGCGCGTGGCCGACGAGGCGCGCCGCACCGCCGAGGCTGCCAACCGCGCCAAGACACAGTTCTTCGCCGCCGCCAGCCACGACCTGCGCCAGCCGCTGCACGCCATGGGCCTGTTCGCCGAGGCGCTGCGCCAGCGCAGCCACGACCCCGAGGTGGCCTCGCTGGTGAACAGCATCAACGAATCGGTCGACGCGCTGGAAGGCCTGTTCGGCGAGCTGCTGGACATCACGCGCATCGACACCGGTGGTGTCGACGTCAACCCCGCGCCGCTGCGCATGCGCGAGCTCTTTGCGCGGCTGCGGCTGCACTTCGAGCCGATTGCCTTCGAGAAGGGGCTGATGCTGTCGTTCCGCGGCGAGCAGCACGTGGCTTTTGCCGACCCGGTGCTGCTGGAACGTGTGCTGCGCAACCTGGTCAGCAATGCCATCCGCTACACCGACGACGGTGGCGTGCTGGTCAGCTGCCGCCTGCGCAAGCGCCCGTGGGGCGACAGGCTGCTGCTGCAGGTGTGGGACAGCGGCATCGGCATCGCCGAAGCCAGCCTGCCGCGCATCTGGGACGAATTTTTCCAGGCCCAGAGCCACCGGCCGCTGCAGGCGCACCACCGCAAGGGCCTGGGGCTGGGGCTGGCCATCGTGAAGCGCCTGGCGGGGCTGATGGGGGCGCCGATCGGCGTGCGTTCACGCGCCGGCCACGGCACGGTGTTCTCGATCGAGGTGCCCGTGGGCAAGGCGCCGCGCAGTATCGAACCGCCCGCGGCCGGCGCGCGGGTGCCGATCGGCCTGACGCTGCAGGGCTGCTTCTTCGTCGTCGTGGAGGACGAGGCCGCCGTGCGCGAAGGCCTGGTCGTGCTGCTGCAGGCCTGGGGCGCGCGCGTGTCGGCCTTCGACAGTGTGGAGGCGGTACGTGCCTGGGCCGGTGCGGCCGAAGGCGGTGGCCCGGAGTCGCCCGAGAAGCCCGACCTGCTGCTGGTGGACTACCGCCTGCCGCAGGGGTTGACCGGCATCGACGCGCTGATGGTCTTGCGCGCGCGCTGGCCGGGCGAGCGCCTGCCGGCCATCATGATCACCGGCAGCAGCCTGGGCGGCCACGAGGACGAGGCCACGACCCACGACTACCACCTGCTCATCAAGCCGGTGCTGCCGAACAAGCTGCGCGCCATGATCGCCTTCAAGCTGGGCCTGCGAACACAGAAAACCCGCGCCTGAAGCGTTGGCGCCCGAGGCGCGACCCGGCAGCGCCAGCGGTCGGCCGCTACACTGGCAGCGACCCTGAGGGAGCCCATGTTCAGCCGCCTGCGTGAAGATATCGCCTGCATCCTGGAACGCGACCCCGCGGCGCGCTCCACGTGGGAGGTGCTCACCTGCTACCCGGGCCTGCATGCGCTGGTGCTGCACCGCCGCGCCCACTGGTGCTGGCAGCGCGGCTGGCACTGGGTGGCGCGCTTCATCTCGCACCTGGGGCGCTTCTTCACCGGCATCGAGATCCACCCCGGCGCCACCATCGGTCGCCGCGTCTTCATCGACCACGGCATGGGCGTGGTCGTGGGCGAAACCGCCGAGATCGGCGACGGTTGCACCATCTACCAGGGCGTCACGCTGGGCGGCACGTCGCTGGCCAAGGGGGCCAAGCGGCATCCGACACTGGGCCGCAACGTCATCGTCGGCGCCAATTCGCAGGTGCTGGGCGGTTTCACGGTGGGCGACGGCGCGCGCATCGGCTCCAGCGCGGTGGTGGTGAAGCCGGTGCCGCCGGGCGCCACGGCGGTGGGCAACCCGGCGCGCATCCTGCAGGCCGAAGTGGACGCGGCACGCGAGGCCGCGGCGGCGAAAATGGGTTTTTCGGCCTACGGCGTGACGCAGGGCGACGACCCGGTGTCGCAGGCCATGAAGGGGCTGATCGACAACGCCTCGGGACACGAACACCAGATCGCGCTGCTGTGGCAGGCAATCGAGAAGCTCTCGTCGCGTTCACGCGAACTGCCGGCCGAGGCTTGCGTGCCGCAGGACGCGCACACCACCGAGACCTTCGACGCCGAGCGGCTGAACCGGCTCGTCAAGTAGCCGTCGCCTGCTGGTGCAGCCAGTCCGTCAGGCCGGGGTCGGCCGCACTCTCACGGCCGACCTGGGCCGAAACGCCTTGCACACGGCGTCGTCGGTTTCCAGGTACGGACCGCCAATCAAGTCGATGCAATAGGGCACCGCGGCGAAGATGCCGGGTACCGGTGGCGCGGTCTTCGGCAGCCCTTCCAGCGTCTCCGCGATCGCCTTCGGTTGCCCGGGCAGATTGATGATCAGCGCCTGGCCACGGATCACCGCCACCTGTCGCGACAGGATGGCCGTGGGCACGAAGGCCAGCGAGATCTGCCGCATCTGTTCGCCAAAACCCGGCATCGCCTTGTGCGCCACCGCCAGCGTGGCCTCGGGGGTGACGTCGCGCGGCGCCGGCCCGGTGCCGCCGGTGGTGAGCACGAGATCGCAGCGCATGTCGTCGACCAGCTCGCACAGCGTGGCGCTGATGCGCGCCTCGTCGTCGGGGATCAGCCGCTCGTGCCAGACGATCGGGTTGCGCAGCGCGCGCGCCAGCCAGTCGCGCAATGCCGGAATGCCCTGGTCGGCATAGACGCCGCTGGAGGCGCGGTCGCTCACCGAGACCAGGCCGATGGTCACGCGTTCGGGCAGGGGGGGAAGTTCGTTCATGGCGAAAGCATCGGTTTGATGAACTGGAACAGCTCGCGAAAGCTCTTCGGCTGCCGCGCCTCGGGGGCCAGCGCCGCGGCGTCGCGGCGCGCCGCGCGCACCAGGCTGCGCAACTGCTGCGTGTCGGTGTCGGGGTGCGCCTGCTGCCAGCGTGTCATGGCGTCGTCGCTGGCGATCAGCTCGGCGCGCCAGCGCTCGGCCTCGTGCAGCGCCAGCGTCTCCTTGGCGCTGCCCAACGTGGCTGCGGCCACCGCCTCGCGCAGCGCGGCCTCGTCGGCACTGCGCATCAGCTTGCCCACGTACTGCAGTTGGCGCCGCCGGCCTTCGTGCGACTTCGTGCGGCGGAATTCGACGATGGCGTCGCGCAATCCGTCGGGCAGGTCGACGGCGGCGAATCGCTCTACCGACAGCTCCGACAGGGCCAGGCCCAGGGTCTGCAGCCCATGTGACTGCTGCTTGAGCTGGGTCTTGCTGGGGCGGGTGTCCGCGCCGGCGTCTTCGCCTTCGCCCGAAGGGTCGCCGTAGTGGATGTCGATGCCGCGGTGCGGCGCGGCGCGTCGGGCCATGGGTTCGGGTGCGGGGGCGCGAAAGGGGTGGGCCGGTATCATAAGTGCCGCCCCTCCACCCCCGCAGCAGCCCCGCGCCCACGATGACCGCCCACCGCGCCGAACCCGGTTTTGCCTACCGCACCGAACAGTTCCAGCAGATCGTCGAAGACAGTCTGGCGCTGGCACTAAAGCTCGGGGCCAGCGACGCCGGCGCCGAGGCCTCCGAAGGCGTGGGCCTGTCGGTGTCGGTGCGCATGGGCGAGCTCGAGAACGTGGAGCGCAACCGCGACAAGTCACTGGGCGTGAGCGTCTACCTGGGCCAGCGCCGCGGCAACGCCAGCACCTCGGACTTCTCGCCCGCCGCCATCCGCCAGACGGTGCAGGCGGCCTACGACATCGCCCGCTTCACTGCCGAGGACCCGGCCGCCGGCCCGCCCGACGCCGACGACCTGGCCACGCCGGCGGAAGCGGCGCGCGACCTCGACCTGTTCCACCCGTGGGCCGTGGACGCCGCCGGCGCGGCCGAAATAGCCAGGTGCTGCGAAGCGGCGGCGCTGAGCGTGGACAAGCGCATCGCCAATTCCGAAGGCGCGGGCGTCTCGGCGCAGCAGGCGCATTTCTGGGCCGGCAATACGCGCGGTTTTCGCGGCGGGTATGCGAGTTCGCGGCATTACGTCTCGGTGTCGCCGATCGCCGGCCGCGGCAAGGCCATGCAGCGCGACGCCTGGTACAGCTCCATGCGTGACGCCGCCGACCTGGCCGCGCCCGAAGCCGTGGGCCGCTACGCCGCCGAGCGTGCGCTGGCGCGGCTCAAGTCGCGCCGCGTCGCCACGGCCGAGGTGCCGGTGCTGTTCGAGTCGACCGTGGCCGCGGGGCTGCTCGGCGCCTTCGTGCAGGCCACCTCGGGCGGTGCGCTGTACCGCAAGGCCAGCTTCCTGGTCGACTGTCTGGGACAACCGGTGCTGGCCAAGCACGTCGACATCCGCGAGGACCCGCACCTGCCAAAGGGCAAGGGCAGCGCCCCGTTCGACGACGAAGGCGTGCACACGCGGCCGCGCACGGTGGTGGACGGCGGTGTCGTGCAAGGCTATTTCCTGTCCAGCTATTCCGCGCGCAAGCTCGGCATGAAGACCACCGGCCACGCCGGAGGTTCGCAAAATCTGGCCATGACGAGCCGGCTGACGCGGCCTGGCGACGACCTTGACGCCATGCTGCGCAAACTGGGCCGCGGCCTTTTCGTCACCGAACTGATGGGACAGGGCGTCAACTACGTCACCGGCGACTATTCGCGCGGCGCCGCCGGTTTCTGGGTCGAGGGCGGGCGCATCGTGCACCCGGTGCACGAGGTCACCATCGCCGGCCACCTGCGTGAGATGTTCAAGGACATCGTGGCCATCGGCGCCGACGTCTACACCCAGGGCAGCAAGAGCATCGGCTCGCTGCTCTTGCGACGAATGAAACTGGCCGGCGCTTGAACGCGGCTGCGGGTTGACCCTGTTTTCGCCGGCCCCTCGGCCGCGTTGAACGAGGGATTCCGAACGGCACATTCCCAGGGCTGGGGGTCTGCATCGAAGCGGGTAAACCCGCCCGGGTGGGGACAAGGCCGACTCCTAGAATTCCGCGGTTCGATTTCCACCCTCATAACTGTTCTGCACAGGAGATATTCATGGAGCGTCGTTCCTTCGTTCAAGGTGCCGGTCTGGCCGGCGTGCTCGCCGCCGGTATAGCGCCGGCCGTCGTGCATGCGCAGGCCAACATCCGCTGGCGCCTGGCCTCGAGTTTTCCGAAGTCGCTCGACACGATCTACGGCGCGGCCGACGTGTTTTCGAAGCTGGTCAGTTCGATGTCCGGCGGCAAGTTCCAGATCACGGTGGCCACGCCGGGGGAAATCGTGCCGGCCTTCGGCGTGCTCGACGCGGTGCAGGCCGCCACGGTCGAGATGGCGCACACCGCGCCGTACTACTTCTTCGGCAAGGACCCGACCTTTGCGCTGGGCTGCGCCATTCCCTTCGGCCTGAACTCGCGCCAGATGACGGCCTGGATGTTCGACGGCAACGGCCTGAAGCTGACGCGCGAGTTCTACGCCAATTTCAACATCGTCAATTTCCCCGGCGGCAACACCGGTGCCCAAATGGGGGGCTGGTGGCGCAAGGAAATCAAGTCGCTGGCCGACTTGAAGGGCCAGAAGTTCCGCACCGGCGGCTTCGGCGGTGTGGTGATGGGCCGCATCGGCGCCATTCCACAGAACATTCCCGGTGGCGAGATCTACCAGTCGCTGGAAAAGGGCACCATCGACTCCGCCGAGTGGATCGGCCCCTACGACGACGAGAAACTCGGCTTCAACAAGGTGGCACCGTTCTACGCCTACCCCGGCTTCTGGGAAGGCGGCCCGCAGCTCGACTTCTACGTCAACTCCAAGGCCTACGAAGGCCTGTCGGCCGAATACAAGGCCATTCTCGATGCCGCGACGGCCTACGCCCACGTCGAGATGCAGGCCCGCTACGACGCGCGCAACCCGGCCGCGCTGAAGCGGCTGGTGGCCGGCGGCACCAAGCTGTTCCGCTTCCCGAAGGACGTCATGGATGCGGCCTTCAAGGAGGCGATGGCCGAGTACAGCGACCTGAGTGCCAAGAATCCGGCCTGGAAAAAGATCTACGAGGACTATTCGGCCTTCCGCCGTGACCAGAACCTGTGGTTCCGCTTCACCGAAGCCGGCTTCGACGACTTCATGCAGCAGCAAAAGCTGTAAGCGGTTCCGGCGCCAGCCGGCGCCGGACCCTTCGGACTGACCAACGAAACGGGCCCCGCGATGCGGGGCCCGTTTTCTCGAGTCGGCGCGTTCACCGCGCGCCGGCCGGTCTACTTCTTCTCTTCCTTCACGGCGTCGAGCAGGCCCTTCATTGGGTCGTCTTCCGCCTCGCCCCCCGGAGCCGAGGCGCCGGGCTCCGCGCCTCGCTCGGCCTCCAGATCGTCGGCCTGCAATTGCTCGAAGGCCGCGTCGGTGTCGATGGCCGGTCCCTTCGACTCCAGGCCCCCCGCGACGAGGCTCGGGAAGACCACCACGGCCGCCACCATGATCACCTGCAGCACGATGAAGGCGATGGATCCCTTGTAGATCTGCGTAGTCGTCACCGCCGGGATCAGCTCGCCGGTGATGCGGTCCTTGTAGTCGGTTCTGGCGGCCACGCTGCGCAGGTAGAACAGCGCAAAGCCGAACGGCGGCGTCAGGAACGAGGTCTGCAGGTTCATCGCGATGATGACGCCGAACC
Source organism: Burkholderiales bacterium (assembly GCA_011391855.1). Lineage (GTDB taxonomy): Bacteria > Pseudomonadota > Gammaproteobacteria > Burkholderiales > Burkholderiaceae_C > Rubrivivax. The sequence goes on along the minus strand of JAABPT010000171.1, from coordinate 9,060 downwards.
AGACCATCACCATTTGCGGCGCCATGCCGGGCACCAGTTCCGGCAGCAGCTTCTCGGCCACCGGCGCCAGTATCGGGATCACGATGAAGGCGATCTCGAAGAAGTCGATGAACATGCCGAGGATGAAGACCAGGATGTTGACGACGATCAGGAATCCCATCGCGCCGCCGGGCAGCTTGTCGAACAGGTGCTCGACCCAGATGTGGCCGTCGGCGGCGTTGAAGGTGAAGCTGAAGACGGTGGAGCCGATCAGGATGAACATCACGAAGGTCGCCAGCTTGGCGGTGCTGTCCAGCGCCTGCTTCATCAGCTTCATGCTCAGCTGCCGGCGGGCCGTGGCCATGATGAGCGCGCCCATGGCACCCATGGCGCCACCCTCGGTGGGTGTGGCCACGCCGAGGAAGATGGTGCCCAGCACCAGGAAGATCAGCACCAGCGGTGGGATCAGCACGAAGGTGACCTGCTGCGCCAGCCTGGACAGCAAGCCGAATTTCAGCAACCGGTCGGCAATCGCCAGCACCAGCGCCAGCAGCGAAGCGATGGTCATCGACATGATGAAGATCTCGTCGCCGGCCGCTGGGGTCACGCGGCCGGTCCAAGCGGTGATCATCTGGCTGTGGAACCGGGACCAGATCCAGCCGGCGAGAGCGCAGATCGCGAACAGTGCGAGCAGCGACTTGTGGCCGCTGGCGCCGTTGCTTTCGCGGTAGATGCGGGCTTCGGCCGGCAGCGCCGGCACCCAGGCCGGCTTGAAGATGGCCACGCCGGCGACGAACAGCAGGTACACCCCGACCAGCAACAGACCCGGCACCATGGCGCCGGCGTACATGTCGCCGACCGAGCGGCCGAGCTGGTCGGCCAGCACGATGAGCACCAGCGAAGGCGGGATCGCCTGCGCCAGCGTGCCGCTGGCGGTGATGGTGCCGGTGGCGATGGTGCGGTTGTAGCCGTAGCGCAGCATGATGGGCAGCGAGATCAGTCCCATCGAGATCACCGCCGCGGCCACCACGCCGGTGGTGGCGGCCAGCAGCGCGCCGACCAGGATCACCGCCACTGCCAGCCCACCGCGCAGCGGGCCGAACACCTGGCCCACCGTTTCGAGCAGGTCCTCGGCCATGCCCGATCGTTCGAGGATGATGCCCATGAAGGTGAAGAAGGGGATCGCCAGCAGGGTGTCGTTCTGCATGATGCCGAAGACGCGCAAAGGCAGGGCGCTGAACATGTTGGACGGGAACAGCCCGACCTCCATGCCGATGAAACCCATGAAAAGCCCGGTGGCGGCCAGGCCGAAGGCGACCGGGATGCCGGTGAGGAGGAAGCAAAACAGGCCCGCGAACATCAGCGGCACGAAATTCTGGGCAATGAAGGCGGTCATGACTTGCCTCCCCGGGCCTGTGCCTGCGCCAGCGTCTTGGCCTCGGCCTCGGCCGCCAGTTCCTCGATCAACCGTTCCTCGGCGGACTTCTCGTCAACGACCGAGAAGGGCTCGTCGCGCGCACCGGTCAGGAAGGCCACGCGCTTGATCAGTTCGGAGACGCTTTGCAGCATCAGGATCAGGAAGCCCAGCGGGATCAACAGCATCACCGGCCAGCGGATCAGGCCGCCGGCATTCGAGCTCATTTCACCCGATGTCCAGGCGCGCTCGAAGACCGGCCAGCCGAGGTTCATGAGGATCAGGCACAGCGGGATCACGAACACCACGATGCCCACCGCGTCGATGATGGCGTTGGTGCGCTTGGACAGCTTGCTGGAGATGAAGTCGATGCGCACATGCCCGTTGCGCAGGAATACGTAGCCCGAGCCGAGCATGAAGACGGCCGCGAACAAGTACCACTGGATTTCGAGGTAGGCGTTGGAGCCGATGTCGAACGCCTTGCGCATGATGGCGTTGCCGGCGCTGATGACCACGGCGGCAAGGATCAGCCACATGACGAGCTTGCCGATGGCCTCGTTGAGCGCGTCGATGGCGCCAGACAGTTTGAGCAGGGCTTGCAACAGGGGTCTCCTCGGCCGACGGACACGGCGCGATTCTAGGCAGAGCGGTTGCGTCGCGAGACAGTGTTTCCCGCAGCGCGGCCTGGGGCAGACCCTGAAGCGGGCCGCGCGCTCAGCTCGACTGCGCCAGCGCGAACAGCCGCGCCGAGCGCGCGCCCGAGCGGCAGAACATCAACAGCGGACGCGGCAGTTCGTGCAGCAGTTGCGCCATGGCGGCCGCCTGCTCCGGCGACTGGTAGGCGCCGCTCACCGGCAGGAAGCGGTATTCCAGGCCGGCGGCCAGGGCTGCGGCCTCGATCTGCGCATGGGTCGGCTGGGCCGGGCCTTCCTCGAAGTCGGGCCGGTTGTTGACCACGGCGCGAAAGCCGGCGCGCGCCGCCTCGGCCATGGCCGCTGGCGTGAGCTGGGGCGCCACGCAAACGTCGTCGGCGATGGCGCGCAGGGGCAGGGCGTGGGCGTGATGCATGGCGCGCAGACTATTTCGACAAGGCTTGCTTCACTGCTGTCGACACCAGCGCCATCTCGGCCTTGCCGGCGAGCCGGGCCTTGGCTGCAGCCATGACGCGGCCCATGTCGCCGGGGCCGGCGGCACCCAGTTCAGCCACCAGAGCCGACACCTCGGCGGCCACCTCGTCGGCGCCCAAGCGCTGCGGCAGGTAGGCCTGCAGCACCTGGATCTCGGCGCTTTCCTTGTCTGCCAAGTCGGTTCGGCCACCCTGCTGGAAGGCAGTGACGGAGTCCTTGCGCTGCTTGATGAGCTTGTCGACCAGGCCGACCACGGCGTTGTCGTCGAGTTCGATGCGCTCGTCCACCTCGCGCTGCTTGCAGGCTGCCAGCAACATGCGGATGACCCCCAGCCGCGCGCTGTCGCGGGCCCGCATGGCGGTCTTCATGTCTTCGGTGATGCGGTCCTTGAGGGTGCCCATGTCGCTGCCTCGTGCCAGGAAAGCCAATGAAAGAAGCCCGCTGCGGCGACCCGCGCGGGCTCCAGAGGTCCGGGGTTGCCGCCGGTCAGTACAACTTCTTGGGCAGCTGCATGCTGCGCACACGCTTGAAGTGGCGCTTGACTGCGGCCGCCTTCTTGCGCTTGCGCTCGGCGGTGGGCTTTTCGTAAAACTCGCGGGCGCGCAACTCGGTCAGCAGGCCGATCTTTTCAATGGTGCGCTTGAAGCGGCGCAGGGCCACATCGAAAGGCTCGTTCTCTTTGACTCGGATGGTGGTCATGTACTCGCAAATCCTGCAGAAGGTGCGCGCTCGAAGGTCCGCTGCTTTGTGCCGCCGTACAGGCCGGCCAGGGGGGTCGAAACGCTGGTGGGCCAGCAAAGCCCGAAATTATAAACCGCCTGAAGAGGATTGCGCCAGATTGCCGATGGGTGTCGCCCATTGGACCCGAGCCGGGCCCAAGCCAGCCCCGAGCCAGCCCCGAGCCAGGCGCGGGTTGGGCGGTTGCAGGCTCGACCACCGGCACCCGTGCGGGGGCGGGGTCAAACTAGGGGCGAGAATGCCGATGTAGCTTGATCTACAGGCCTCGTCGCACCAAGATGGTGTGGCAGCTTCTACCGCTAGCCACCGCTTGCCTTCGACCCGCCTGCGACCGTTTCCCTCTCGCTCCAGACATGACCACGACGCTCGAACTGCCGACCGGCACACCACTCACCGAGCCGGCGCTGCTGCGACTGCTGGGCGGCCTGCTGCCGGCCTTGCTGTCGCGCCGCGGCGACCTGCTTGCCGTGCAGGGCGCCGCCGACGGTCGCTATGCCTATGTCAACCCGGCCATGGCGGAGTTCCTGCGCCGCCCGCTGGCCGACGTGCTGGGACGCAGCAACGCCGAACTGTTCGACGCACCGCTGGCCACCGCGCTGCGCGCTGCCGAGCAAACGGCGCTGACGCATGGCGCGCCGCTGGCCAGCGAGCACCGTTTCGAATGGGGCGGAGTGCGGCGTGAATTTTCGGTGCTCCGCATGCTGAGTGCGGCCGACGAGGCCGGGCGCCGCTGGTTGTGCAGCGTCTGGACCGACCAGGCGCTCGAACTGCAGCGCGAGGCGCAGTTGCGCGCCGCGCTGGTGCAGATCGAACAGCAGCAGCAAGCCAACGACCTGCTGCGGCGCGAAATTGCCGACCAGGCGCTGCGCGATCCCGACTCGGGCTTGTACCGGCGCGCCCACTTCGAGGACCAGTTGCGCCGCGAGGTCGATCTCTCCACCCGCGAGCACCGCGAATTTGCCATCGTCTTCATCGAACTCGACCCCCCCGGCGAAAGGGTGCTGGCGCTGGGCGCCGAGGGCGAGCGCTGCCTGCTCGAGGCCATGGGACGGCTGCTGCGCAGCGGCACGCGAGCGATGGACGCTTCCTGCCGCTACGACGACCGGCGCTTCGCCGTGCTGCTCTCGGGCGTGGGGCTGGCCACCGCGCATGCGCGCATGGAGGGCGTGCGCCGCAAGTGCGCAACGCAGATCGTGGTGCACGAAGGGCAGGAACTGGGCTTCACCGTGGCCATGGGCGTGGCCAGCTTTCCGCACACGGCGCACACCCAGGAAAGCCTGGTGCAGGCCTGCGAGGCCGCGCTGGCCGAGGCCCAGCGCCGCGGCGGCAACCACGTCACGCTGGCCGCGATACGGTTCGAGTCGAGCTGAGCGCGTCGCCGCCATCGGCCACGCCGGCAGGGCTTTCAGCCGAACCAGGCCTTGTGCAGCATCGTGGCAGCCAGGCCCAGCAGCATCACGGCAAAGATCCTCTTGAGCAGCCGCACGTCGATGCGCTGCGCGGTTCGCGCGCCCAGCGGTGCCAGGCTGATGCTCGCCAGCGCCACCACGGCCAGCGCAGGCAGGTAGAAGTAACCCGCGGCGCCGGGCAAGGCGGCGGGCAGGTTCCAGCCACTGACCGCGTAGCCTAAGGTGCTGGCCGCGGCGATGGGGAAGCCCAGCGCTGCACTGGTGCCTACCGCCTGGCGCACCGGCACGTTGCACCAAGTCATGAAGGGCACCGACAGAAACGCACCGCCGGCGCCCAGCAGTCCCGAAGCAAAGCCGATGCCGGCGCCCACGGCGGTCTGCCCGGCGCGCCCGGGCAGCTGGCGGCCGGCGCGCGGCGGGCGGTTGCGCAGCATGCGCAGCGCCGACCAGCCGATGAACACCGCGAAAAATAGCGCCAGCCCCTGCCCCTTGAGCACCGCAAAGGCGCCGGCCCCCGCGGCCAGGCCGCCGAGCACGATGCCGGGCGACAGCGTGGCGGCCAGGTCCCAGCGCACGGCACCCAGCCGGTGATGTTCACGCACGCTGGACAGTGAGGTGAAGAGGATCGTGGCCATCGAGGTGGCGATGGCCATCTTCACCGCATGACCGGGTTCGACGCCGCGCTGCGACAGCAGCAGCGTCATCACCGGCACCATCATCATGCCGCCGCCGATGCCCAGCAGTCCGGCCAGAAAACCCACGGCCGCTCCCAGCGCCAGCAACTGGGCGACCAGGACCCAGCCGATATCGGGCAGCACCTCAGTGGCGCCCGGCCGTCCGAAGCCACTGAGCGCCCCCTCGGGGGGCAGCGAGCGCGAGCGAGCGTGGGGGCTTCACTTCAGGCTCCCAGCAGGGCGAGCACGGCCTGCCACTCGGCTTCGGTCACCGGGGTGATGGACAGCCGGTTGCCACGCCGCAGCACCTGCAGCGTGGCCAGTTCGGGGCAGGCGCGCATCTCGGCCAGCGAGAGCAGTCGCGTCTTGCGCACCAGCGCCACGTCGACCTGCAGCCAGCGCGGCTGCTCGGGCGTGGACCGGGCGTCGAAGTAGGGGCTGGCGGGATCGAACTGCGTCGCGTCCGGTTGCGCTCGGCCCGCCACGCGGGCCAGCCCGGCAATGCCGGGCTCGGCGCAGGACGAGTGGTAGAAAAGCACGTCGTCGCCCGGCTGCATCTGGTCGCGCATGAAATTGCGCGCCTGATAGTTGCGCACGCCGGTCCAGGGCAGCGTCTGCTGCGGCGCGCGGGCGAGGTCGTCGATGGAAGCCTCGGCGGGCTCGCTCTTCATGAGCCAGTGTCGGGGCATGGGGTGTAAGGTGTCCGCTGTGAACCGTGAGCCACATTCCTGAACCCAAGGGGAAGTTCAGGTGGGCGAGGTCAGCCGGGTTTCGGGTTCATCTGACGCGAGACGCTCACACCAGCCCGGCGATATTCCAAGCCCTTGGTCATTGACCATCGGTTCAAGGAAATTAAAAACCCACGCGATCACAACGGACGAAGCGATTCTAGACCTGCACCCGCGCCCAGCGGGTGAACGGCGTTTGCGCCAGAGTTCACAGAAGCTGGCCGTCGTCGCCGAGTGCTTCGTCGACACGCCGGATCAACGCGTCGATGCCGCTGTTCCCTGGCGCCGACCGGTCGTGTGCGGGTGCGGCGGCCGGCGGCGCCGCCGCGCGCTCGGCCAGCTGGTAGGCCAGGTTCAGCGCCGCCAGCACGGCGATGCGTTCGCGCGCCTTCACCTTGCCGGCGCTGCGGATGGCGGTCATCTCCTGGTCCACGCGTGACACGGCGGCGGCAATCAGTGTTTCGCCACCCTCGGGGCAGGCCAGCACGTAGACTTGGCCGAGGATCGTGACTTCGAGCTGCTTCAAGGCGGGCTCTCTTTCTGCGCGGCGCTGGCGGCCGGTGCTGCCTCGGCGGGCAGCCGCTCGAGCAGGGCGTCGACCCGGGCGCGCGCCGCATGCAGGCGCGACCGCAGGCTGTCGCGCTCGGCGGTCACGGCCTGCAACTGCTGTTCGACGAGCGCGCTGCTGCGCTTGAGCTCCTGGTGCCGCAGCACCAGCCTGTCCACCCGTTCGGCAAGGTCTTCGAGCTTGGCCATTTCATCGCCTCTCCCCGGCCGGCATTGTAGGAGCGCCCAGGTCGCACCAGCGGCGCACGGTGCAGGCGTCGCAGCGCGGCGCGCGTGCCAGACACACGTAACGGCCGTGCAAGATGAGCCAGTGATGGGCGTCCACACGCCAGCGCTCGGGCACACGCTGCAGCAGCTTCGTTTCCACCTCCAGCGGGTTGCTGCCCGGCGCCATGCCGGTGCGATTGGCAACGCGGAAGATATGCGTGTCCACGGCCATGGTCGGTTCGCCGAAAGCGACATTCAACACCACGTTGGCGGTCTTGCGACCGACGCCGGGCAGGGCTTCGAGTTCCTCGCGCGCGCGCGGCACTTCGCCGCCGTGGCGCTGCACCAGGATGCGGCTGGTCGCGACCAGGTTGGCCGCCTTGGTGCGGAACAGGCCGATGGTGCGGATGAGTTCGGTGACACGTTCCACGCCCAGGTCCACCATCTTCTGCGGCGTCGGCGCCAGCGCGAACAAGGTCTTCGTGGCCTTGTTGACGCTGACGTCGGTGGCCTGCGCCGACAGCAGCACGGCGGCCAGCAGTTCGAAGACATTGGTGAATTCGAGTTCGGTCTGCGGCCGCGGGTTGGCGGCGGCCAGCGTGGCGAAGAAGGTTTCGACGGCGTCAGGCGTCATCGTTGTCGGCCGCGGCCTGGCGGTCGCGCGCGCGCTGGCGCGCGGCTTCGATGACCGCGCGCTTGGCGGCCAGCGCGGCCGGGTCGGTGATCGTGCTCTGGCTGGCCAGATCGGCCAGCTTGGCTTCGGCCCGCGCCGCCAGTCGTTCGTCGTTCTCGCGCAGCTCGCGCTGCAGCCGCCACTGGTGGAAGGCATAGCGCTCGCGCGCCTCGTCGGCCTGTGCCGCACTCCAGGCCTGCCAGCCGGTGCGGGTGCCGGTGACCGGCACCATGGCGATGCAGTCCACCGGGCACACCGGCACGCACAGCTCGCAGCCGGTGCACAGCGGGTCGATCACGGTATGCATGAGCTTGGACGCCCCTATGATGCAGTCGACCGGGCAGGCCTTGATGCACAGCGTGCAGCCGATGCACCAGGCTTCGTCGATGACGGCCAGCGCGCGCGGGCCTTCGCTGCCGCGTGAGGGGTCCAGCGGCAGGACGGGGCGGCCGGTGAGGGCCGCCAGCCGAAGGATGCCTTCGGCGCCGCCGGGCGGGCAGCGGTTGATGTCGGCGCTGCCGTCGGCCATGGCTTGCGCGTAACCGCGGCAGTCGGGGTAGCCGCAGCGAGTGCACTGCGTTTGCGGCAGCGCCGCGTCCAGCCGCTCGGCGAGGGTGGGGGCCTGGGGCGCGGCGGCAGCGGGCGGAATCACCGCCCGATTATCAGGCGCGTGCCTTCTTCGCCGACGCTGCAGGGGCCAGGTTCATCGTCTCGCCGCCGAAGCGATAGATGAAGCCGCGCACCTCCGGATAGACCTTCTCGCGCCAGCGGCGGCCCGAGAAGATGCCGTAGTGGCCGGCGCCCTTGGCGTCGTAGTGGAACTGGCGCCCCTTGGGGATGCCTTCGCACAGCTCGTGCGCAGCGCGCGTCTGGCCGGCGCCGGAGATGTCGTCGAGCTCACCCTCGATGGTCAGCAGCGCGGTGGTGGTGATGTCTTGCGGCCGCACGGGTTCGTCGCGCACGACCCAGGTGCCGTTGACGAGCGCGAAGTCTTGGAACACGGTCTTGATGGTGTCCAGGTAGTACTCAGCCGGCATGTCCAGCACGGCGTTGTATTCATCGTAGAACTGGCGGTGCGCTTCGGCGCTGTCGCCGTCGCCGCGAACCAGGTCCTGGAAATAGTCGTAGTGACTGGAGACGTGGCGGTTCGGGTTCATGGCCACGAAGCCGGTGAACTGCAGGAAACCCGGGTAGACGCGCCGGCCGGCGCCAGGGTAGTTGGGCGGCACGCGCTGGATGACGTTGTTCTCGAACCAGCTGTGGCTCTTGTTGACGGCCAGGTCGTTGACGCTGGTGGGGCTCTTGCGGGCATCGATGGGGCCGCCCATCATGGTCATCGTGCGCGGCGTGGGCTCGCCGCGGCTGGCCATCAGCGAAACCGCAGCCAGCACCGGCACGGTGGGCTGGCAGACCGAGATCACATGCGCCTCGGGGCCGATGTGGCGAATGAAGTCCTGCACGTATTCAACGTAGTCGTCCAGGTGGAACGGCCCGGCTTCCACCGGCACCATGCGCGCGTCGGTCCAGTCGGTGATGAAGACCTT
>JAABPT010000160.1 GCA_011391855.1 Burkholderiales bacterium | reverse complement strand
CCAGGCGGCAGTTTTCCAGCACCGTGAAGACCGGGTAGATGGTGGTGCGCTGGTAGCTGCGGCCGATGCCGGCGCGCGCGCGGCGCGGCTGCGACCAGCGCGTGATGTCGGTGCCGCGCAGTTCGACGCGGCCGCTGCTGGCCGCCAGTTCGCCGGACAGGATATTGATCAACGTCGACTTGCCGGCGCCGTTGGTGCCGATCACGGCGTGCACCGTGCCGCGCTGCAGTTCGAGCGAAACGCCATCCACGGCGACCAGGCCGCCGAAGCGGCGCGTCAACTGGCTGGCACGCAGCAGCACCTCGCTCACAGCGTGCCCCCCACGCGGCGTTGCAGGCGGCGCGTGAGCAGTGCGCCGACACCGATCAGGCCGCGCGGCAGCAGCGCCACGCTGACGATGATGGTCAGCCCCAGGCCCAGCAGCCAGTGCTTGGAGAAGGCACCGAAGATCGCCTCGGACTTGAAGAATTCCTGCAGCAGCGCAAACGCGAAAGCGCCGATCACCGCGCCGCGCAGGTGGCCGATGCCGCCCAGGATGATCATCACCAGCACCGCCCCCGAAAGATGCCAGCTCAGCAGTTCGGGGTTCACGTAACCGTCCTTCACCGCGAACAGGAAGCCCCCCAGCCCGGCCACGGCGCCGGAAATCACGAATGCCGCCAGCTTGTAGGGGTAGGTGGAAAAGCCGGTGGCGCGCATGCGCTGCTCGTTGATGCGGATGCCGCCCAGCGCGCGCCCGAAAGGTGACCGAAGCAGCAGTGCCAGGAAGACGAAGACCGTGGCCAGCGTGCCGAGCACGAAGTAGTACAGCGCCTTCGCGTCGTCCAGGTCCAGCAGCACGGTGGCGCCGATGGCGGCCACCGGTTTCTGCGCCAGGTAGATGCCGTCGGTGCCGCCGCCCAGCGGCGTGTCGTGCACCACGTAATAGGCCATCTGCGCGAAGGCCAGCGTGACCATGATGAAGTAGACGCCGCGCGTGCGCAGCGACAGGGCGCCCATGAACAACGCATAGCCGGCGGCCGCGGCCACCGAAACCGGGAGCAACCAGAACAGCGAGGCTGCGGCGTCGGACGGCGAGAGCTGCACTGCGGCATAACCCGCCAGGCCGAACAGCGCCGCCTGCCCGAAGCACACCAGCCCGGTGGTGCCCACCAGCAGTTCCAGGCTCAGCGCCAGGATGGCGTAGATCATGGTCTTGGTGACGAAGTCCACGCCGTAGCTGCCGGCCGCCAGCGGCCACAGCGCCAGAGCCAGAGCACCCAGCGCGACCCCGGCCACCGGTGCGATGCGAGCTACGTTCACGAGCCCGCCCGGAATAGCCCGTCCGGCTTCCACAACAGGATCAGCGCCATCAGCACGTACACCAGCACCCCGGCGGCCTGCGGGAACAGCACCGTGCCGAAGGTCTCGGCAAAGCCGATCAGCAACGCCGCCAGCAGCGCACCGCGGATCGACCCGATTCCGCCGATGACCACCACCACGAAGCAGATGATCAGCACCTGGTTGCCCATGCCCGGGTAGACCGAAGAGACCGGCGCCGCCACCATGCCGGCCAGCACCGCCAGCGCCACGCCGGCGGCGAAAACCACGCGGTACAGCAGCGTGATGTCCACGCCCAGCGACTGCACCATTTCTCGGTTGGTGGCGCCCGCGCGGATCTTCATGCCCAGCCGCGTGCGCGCCAGCACGAACCACATCGCCAGCGCCACGCCCAGGCACACGGCCGAGATGAACAGCCGGTACACCGGGTAGGTCATCAACTCGCCCAGCGGCACGGCGCCCGCCAGCCAGGGCGGTGGCGCCACGCCGTGCACGTCGTCACCCACCAGGATGCTGCGCAGCTCCTCGAAGACCAGGATCAGCCCATAGGTCATGAGCACCTGCTGCAAGTGTTCGCGCCCGTACAGGAAGCTGAAGAAGGCCCATTCGAGCGCGTAGCCCAGCAGCACCGCCAGCACCAGCCCCAGCGCCAGGGTGGCGAAGAAGCCGCCACCCAGCGTGCCGCTCACGAACGGCGCCAGCGCATACGCCATGTAGGCGCCGATCATGTAGAAGCTGCCGTGCGCCAGGTTGATGACGCCCATGATGCCGAAGATGAGTGTCAGCCCCGAGGCCACCAGGAACAGCAGCAGGCCGTACTGCAGGCTGTTCAGGCATTGCACCAGGAAGGTGGCGAGGTCCATGCCCGTGCGGGTGCGAGTGCGGGTGCGAGGTCGGGCCGGGTCCGCTTCGGCGTCGGGCCGGGGTCAGGGGGTCAGCGCGTGGTCGGGTGCGGCTCGGTGCTGCAGGCGCGCCCAGCCGTCGTCGATCTCGACCTGCAAGTCGGTGACCTGTTCGCTGCTCATGTGGCGGTAGCGGCGCTGCAGCCCCAGGTACTCGCCGATCGGGCGCGTCTTGTCGGCATTCACCGTGTAGCGGCGGCCGTCCTCGATCTCGTACAAGGGGAAGGCGCCGGTCTCCACCGCCAGCCGCGCGGCAGTCAGGCCGGCGTCGTCGGCCAGGCCCCAGCCGTCCAGGCAGGGGATCAGCAGCGTGATGAAGCGTGTGCCGCGCATTGCCTTGGCGCGCATCACCTTGCGTTTCAGGTCGGCCAGGTGGCCCACGCTGGCGGTGGCCACGTAGGGCACGCCGTGCGCGGCCATGATCTCGGTCATATTCTTCTTGCGCGAGGTCTTGCCGGCCGGCGTGGAACCGGTCCAGGCGTAGTGCGGCGTGGAAGACGACTTCTGCGCGCCGGTATTCATGTAGCCCTCGTTGTCGAGGCAGAAATAGATGAAGTTCTCGTTGCGCTCGGCGGCCGACGAAAGGCACTGGAAGCCGATGTCGTAGGTGCCGCCGTCACCGGCCAGCACGATCACCGTCGTGGCCTGCTTGCCCTGGGCGTCGAGCGCGCGACGCAGCCCCGAGGCCGCCGCCGCGCTGGCTTCCAGCGTCGGCTGGTAGACGGGGATCTTCAGCGAGCTGTAGGGCTGCGGTCCGGCGATGATGGCCATGCACGACGGTGGAATCACCGCCATCGTGTCGGGCCCCAGCATGGCCAGCACGTGGCGCACCGAGAGCGCGTCGACGCAGCCCGGGCACGCGGCGTGTCCCGAGCAGAGCATGGGTTCGGGCGGCAGGTCGATCGATTCCATCAAGTGCTCCTTGGCCCATGGCCCCGTCGGTTCATCGCATCCACAACGATTCGGGCACCGCCGGCCTGCCGACCACGCGCTGCACGAAGTCGCAGATGCTGTCCACCGGCACGTTCACGCCGCCCACGCCGGCCAGCAGGCCGTGGATGCGCGGCGCCTGCGGCATGCCGTACAGCGCAGCGCGCAATTCCTGGTGCAGCACGCCGCCCAGGCCCGGTGAATGGTTGCGGTCGAGCACCACCACGTCGTCCAGGCCCACCAGCGCGGCGCGCAGTGCCGCCACCGGCAGCGGGCGGAACAACCTCAGCTTGACCAGCCCCACAGCCTGGCCGGCGGCGCGCATGGCGTCCACCGCGTCGCGCGCCGTGCCGCACATGCTGCCCAGCGTGACGATCACCGTGGCTGCGCCTTCGCAGCGGTAGCGTTCCACCACGCCCCAGCTGCGCTGCGTGTGCCCGGCCCACTCGAGGTCGGCGCTGGCGGCCAGCGCCGGCACGCGCGCCATGGCTTCCTCGGTGGCCTGGCGGTGGCGGTAGAACATGTCCTGGCTGACGACGTTGCCCCAGGATTCGGGCCGTGCGGTGTCCAGGCGGTGCAGTGGCTGGAACGGGGGCAGGTAGGCGTCGACCGTTTCCTGCGACGGCACCTGCACCGGCTCCAGCGCATGCGAAACATAGAACGCGTCCAGGTTCACCATCGCCGGCAGCAGCACCTGTTCGGCCACGCGGTAGGCTTGCAGCACGGTGTCCAGAGCTTCCTGCGCGGTCTCCACGTAATACTGGATCCAGCCGGTGTCGCGCTGCGCCAGGCTGTCGGTCTGGTCGGGCCAGAAGGCCCAGGGCGAGGCCACGGTGCGGTTGACATTGGCCATCACGATCGGTGCCCGCGCACCGGCGGCGTAGTGCAGCAGCTCGTGCATCAGCAGCAGGCCCTGCGACGCGGTGGCGGTGAAGACACGCACGCCGGCCAGCGAAGCCGGGATGCAGGCCGACATCACCGAGTGCTCGGATTCCACGGTGATGATTTCAGCGTCGAATTCGCCACGCGCCTGGAATTCGGTCAGCAGCTCCAGCACCGGCGTCTGCGGCGTGATCGGGTACACCGGTGCCACCTTCGGCCGCGCCAGCCGCGCGGCCCAGGCCACGGCATGGTTGCCGGTCAGCAGCACGGGCTCTTCCCGTGTGGCGGTCATCGCCGCTCCTCCACCATCTTCATCGACCCCGTCGGGCATTCGCGCACGCACAGGCCACAGCCCTTGCAGTAGTCGGCCAGCACCTCGTAGCCGCCGTCCACGCGGTTCACGGCGAGGTCGGGGCAATAGACCACGCAGTTGTCGCAGTGGATGCAGGTACCGCAGGAGAAGCAGCGCCCGGCCTCGGCCAGCGCCTGCTCGATGTCCAGCCCCAACTGCACTTCCAGCGCGGCACTGTGGCGCTCGGAGGGCAGCCGCACCTGCTCGGCCACGCGCGGCGCCTTCGGGTGGTACCAGCTGGCGATGGCGGCCAACGGCACCACGGCTTCCGGCTCCGCCCCGCTGGCCGTGTCGTCGCCGGCCAGCGCAGCCGCGCCCAGCAACTGGCGGTGGATGTCCAGCGCCGCCTGCTTGCCCATGCCCACGGCCTGCGTGACGTAGCGCGCCATGCTGGCCACGTCGCCGCCGGCCCAGACGCCGTCGCGGCCGGTGGCCAGGCGTTCGTCCACCGCGAGCAGCGCGCCGCGCGCGGGCAGGGCGCCCGCGAAGGGCGCCAGGTCCGGGTCCTGGCCGATGGAGCAGAGCACGGCATCGGCCGCGAAAGTGAAATGGGTGGAGGGCCCCTCGGCCAGCGGCACCACGCTGAACGGCCGGCCGTCGGCGGCGGGCTCGAAGCGCACGCGCCGGCACTCCAGCCGCAGGCCGGTTGATCCCGCGGCCGCCGTGGTGGCCGCGGTGAGCATGGCGCTGTCGATCAGCGACACGCCTTCCTC
>JAABPT010000159.1 GCA_011391855.1 Burkholderiales bacterium | reverse complement strand
TGCCTAACGCCGACCACCTTCTGCTCTCGCGCTGCGGCCACTGGGCGCAGTGGGAACACCCGCAGCGCTTCAACGACGTGGTGACCAGCTTCCTGCTGCACGACGGCTGACCGACTGACACGGCGACGGCCCGGCCACCGCCAACCCCCTTTTTCCCGCCTTGCAACGGGTCTTCGCAGACCCGGTGTCGGGCTTCCTTTACCCCAACAGGAGACAGACATGAACCCACCCATCCAAGAACTGGGCTACCTCGGCTTCGAGGTATCCAACATGCCGCGCTGGGAGCGCTTCGCCACCGAGGTCATGGGCCTGGGCGTGAGCAGCGGCCCCCAGAACACCCGGCGCCTGCGCATGGACGCCGCGCCTGCGCGCTTCATATTGAGCGAGGGGCCTGCCGATGACCTGGCGTTTGCTGGCTGGAAAGTGGGCTCCGCCGCCGAGGTGGACGCCTTTGCCCGTCATCTGGAGAGCCAGGGCCTGAAGGGCACTCTGGGCACCGCCGACGAGTTGGACGTTCGCCATGCCGAGCGCATGCTCCACTTCACCGACCCCGAGGGCAACCGCCACGAGGTTTATGCCGCCGCGCCCTCGAAGGAGGCGGCCTTCCGGTCGGACGTGGTGGATTCCGGCTTCGTCACGGGGGCGGGCGGTGCGGGGCACCTGGTGTTCGAGGCCGATCACTACCCGGACACGATTGAGTTCGCCCGCAAGGTGCTGGGGGTCAAGCTCAGCGACCACATCTACCTGGAGCCGGCGCCGGGCGTGAAGATCGAGGTGTCGTTCTTCCACGCCAACGAGCGGCACCACTCGGTGGCCGTCGCCCCGCGCGCACCGATTCCAGGCCCGAAGAAGCGCATCCACCACTTCATGGTCGAAGCGGGACAGGTGGCCGACGTGGGGCGCGCCCGCGACCGCTGCCTGGCCTTCGGCCTGCCGGTGGTGATGGACATCGGCCAGCACCCGAACGACCACATGATCTCGTTCTACGCCCACACGCCATCGGGCTTCCTGTTCGAGTTCGGCTGGGGCGGCGTGAAGGTGGACGACGCGACCTGGAAAGCCGAGGCCTATGACCGCGTGAGCAACTGGGGGCACCGCCCGTATGGCGCGATGCCCGGTGAAGGCCCGGCCATGCCGGCCGCTGCGGTGGAGGTGGCCTGACATGAGCACCACACAGCATTTCGACGCCGACGTCGCCATCATCGGCTATGGCCCCAGCGGTCTGGCCGCCGCACTGTGCCTAGGCCACTACGGCATACGCACGATCGCGCTGGAGCGCGACCAAGCGATCTATCCCCGCGCCCGCGCGGTCACGGTCAACGACTGGACGATGCGCTGTTTCCAGTCACTGGGTCTGGACGAAGAACTGGCGCGCACCATGGACCCGACCGTCGCGCTGCGCTGGATCACCCACGAGGGGCACCAGATCACGCGCATGGACTTTCCGCCTTCGCGGCTGGGGCGGCACCCCACGTCTTACGCCATCTACCAACCCGCGATGGAGGAAGTGTTGCGCCGTGCGAACGAGCGCCATGCCGAGCACGTTGACGTGCGCTTCGGTGTGGAGGTGACCGACGTGGTGCAGGACAGCGAGGGCGTGACGGTGACCTCGCGAGACCTCGGCACCGGCTCGACCCAGACGGTGCGCGCGCGCTACGTGCTCGCCTGCGATGGCGGCGGCAGCACCACGCGCGATCGCTTGGGCATCCAGCTCATCGGCGAGACGCGGGAGGTGAAGTGGGTGGTGATCGACGCGCGGGTGAAACGCTGGTGGCCCGAGCGGCACATTCTGACGTTCTGGTCCGACAAGCAGCGGCCGGTGGTGGACATTGCGCTGGCGCAGGGCAATCACCGCTGGGAGTTCCCGCTGGAGCCGCACGAGTCGGAAGACGACTTCAAGACGCACGAGCAGCTGTGGAAGCTGCTGAACTCACTGGGCGTGACGCAGGACGACGTCGAGATTCACCAGCACGCGTTCTACCGCCACCACATCCGCCACGCCGAGCGCTGGCGCGAAGGGCGCGTGTTCCTGGTGGGAGACGCCGGCCACCTGATGCCGCCGTGGGCGGGGTCGGGCATGCAGTCCGGCATCCGCGACGCATTCAACATCGCATGGAAACTGCGCGAGGTGCTGCGCGGCCGGCTGCCCGAGACGCTGCTCGACACCTACCAGGCCGAGCGTGAGCCGAACGTAGCCTTCTACACCGGCGTAGCGATTCAACTGGGCCGCATCATCCAGCAGCAACTCAGCGACGAAGAAATGGCGGCCATGGCGCCCAAGCCGGGCGAGCCGCAACCGGAGCCGCCCTTGCTGTGGAACCCCTGGTACGACGCGGGCTGGTTCCGCGGTGCCACGGCGCCGGACAGCGCGGTCGGCAAGATGATCCCGCAGCCCCGCGTGGCCGACGCGCGCGGCAGGCTGTGCTGGCTCGACGAGCTGCTGGGCGACGGCTTTGTGTTGCTGGGCGACGGGGTGAATCCCCGCACCGAACTGACGGCCGAAGAAAAGGCCGCCTGGGACGCCCTGGGTGCGCGCCACCTCTGCGTGTTGTCGCCCGAACAGCAGGGCCATGGCAGCGACGACGTGGTCGACCTCGACGGGACCCTGCTGGCCTGGATGCGCCGCTACGGCACCAAGGTGCTGGCGGTGCGCCCCGACCGGTTCGTGGCGGCGGCCCAGGGCTCCGGCCTGGAGGTGCCCACGGCATGAGCGGCACACAAGAAGCCGCACAGGCCATCCGAGAAGCGCGCGCGCAGCGGCGCTCTATCGCCCGGGTCTCTGAAACCCACGGCATCGTCGGGCTGGCCCAGGCCTACCAGGTGGCCGAGATCAACACGACGGCGCGCCTCGCCGAGCCCGGGCGCCGCGTGGTGGGACTGAAGGTCGGCCTGACCTCCAGGGCCGTTCAACAGCAGCTGGGCGTGGACCAGCCCGACTTCGGGGTGCTTTTCGACGACATGGAACACCTGGACGGCGACGCCATCCCGATGGCGCGGCTGATCCAGCCCAAGGTCGAGGCCGAGGTGGCGCTGGTGGTGGGTGCCGACCTGGCGGGTGAGACGCTCAGCTGGTCGGAGTTTCTTCGCGGCCTGGCCTACGCGCTGCCCGCGCTGGAGATCGTCGACAGCGTGATCCAGGACTGGAAGATCACACTGGTCGACACGGTGGCCGACAACGCGTCTTCGGCGTTGTACGTGTTGGGCAACCAGCCGGTGGATGTCGGTCGCATGGACCTCGGCGCCCTGGGCATGCAGATGGACATCAACGGCAAGACGGTGTCGGTGGGCACGGGCGCCGCGTGCCTGGGCCATCCGCTGCGGGCGGCCTACTGGCTGGCCCGCACCATGGCCGAACGCGGCCAGTCGCTCAAGGCCGGGCAGGTGATCCTGTCTGGCGCACTCGGGCCCATGGTCCCTCTTCAGGCCGGCGATGCGGTCCACGCATCGATGGGCACCCTGGGTAGCGTGAGCTGCCACATGGCCTGAGCCTTCACTCCCGACATCTCATGAACCACACACTCAAAGCCGCCATCGTTGGCAGCGGCAACATCGGCACGGACCTGATGATCAAGATCCTGCGCCACGGCCAGCACATTCAGATGGGCGCCATGGTCGGCATCGACGCCGCCTCCGACGGCCTGGCCCGTGCTGCCCGCATGGGCGTGGCCACCACGCACGAGGGCGTGGCCGGCCTCACCCGCATGCCCGAGTTCGCCGACATCGACATCGTGTTCGATGCCACCAGCGCCAGCGCCCACATCCAGAACGATGCCTTCCTGCGCAGCCTGAAGCCCGGCATCCGCCTGATTGACCTGACGCCCGCAGCCATCGGCCCCTATTGCATTCCGGTGGTCAACGGCGAGGACCACCTCGACGCGTTCAACGTCAACATGGTCACCTGCGGTGGCCAGGCCACCATTCCCATGGTCGCGGCGGTCTCGCGCGTGGCCAAGGTGCATTACGGCGAAATCGTCGCCAGTATCTCCAGCAAGAGCGCCGGCCCTGGCACCCGCGCCAACATCGACGAGTTCACCGAGACCACCTCCAAGGCGATCGAGGTGGTGGGCGGTGCGGCCAAGGGCAAGGCCATCATCGTGCTGAACCCGGCCAAACCGCCGCTGATCATGCGTGACACGGTGTACACCCTGAGCGACTTCGCCAGCGAGGACGCCATCACCGAATCGATCGAGCGCATGGCCGCCGACGTGCAGGCCTATGTGCCCGGCTACCGCCTCAAGCAGAAGGTGCAGTACGACCGCATCGAAGGTCTGAACATCCCGGGCGTCGGCAGGAACCTGAACGGTCTGAAGACCTCGGTGTTCCTGGAGGTCGAAGGCGCAGCCCACTACCTGCCCGCCTACGCCGGAAACCTGGACATCATGACCAGCGCCGCGCTGCGTACCGCCGAACACATGGCCGCACGCATGCTGGCTGCAGTGGTCGCCTGAAGGAGAAGCACATGACCACCAAGAAGATCTACATCTCCGACGTCACGCTGCGCGACGGCAGCCACGCGATCCGCCACCAGTACAGCGTGGCGCAGGCTATGCAAATTGCAAAGGCGCTCGACGACGCCAGGGTCGATTCGATTGAAGTTGCGCACGGCGACGGGCTGCAGGGCGGCAGCTTCAACTACGGCTTCGGGGCCCACACCGACATCGAGTGGATCGAAGCCGTGGCCAGCGTGGTGAAGCACGCCAAGATCGCCACGCTGCTGCTGCCGGGTATCGGCACCGTGCACGACCTCAAGGCCGCCTACGACGCGGGGGCCCGCATCGTGCGGGTGGCCACGCACTGCACCGAGGCCGACATTTCGCGCCAGCACATTGAATACGCGCGCCACCTCGGCATGGAAGCCGTGGGCTTCCTGATGATGAGCCACATGCAGACGCCGCAGGGTCTGGCCCAGCAGGCCAAGCTGATGGAGAGCTACGGCGCCACGGTCTGCTACGTGGTGGACTCCGGCGGTGCGCTCAGCATGAACGACGTGCGCGACCGCTTCCGCGCCTTCAAGGACGTGCTCAAGCCCGAGACGCAAACCGGAATGCACGCCCACCACAACCTGAGCCTGGGCGTGGCCAACAGCCTCGTGGCGGTGGAAGAAGGTTGCGACAGGGTGGACGCCAGCCTGGCCGGCATGGGCGCGGGTGCCGGTAACGCACCTCT
>JAABPT010000158.1 GCA_011391855.1 Burkholderiales bacterium | reverse complement strand
CTGGCCGACTACCGGCGTCTGGACCGCGCGATGGCCATCCGCCGTGGCGAGTACGACTACCTGCTGCCCACGGCCGCCGACGAGGCCCTGACGCTGGCCACCTGGCTGGTCGGCAGCGACGGCAAGCTGACGATGGAACGCCGCTTCCAGTTGCTGCGCAACCACGACGGCGCCACCATCCTGCGCGGCCGCTGGCACCTGGTCTGCATCGAACTCGGCAGCGGGCGGCCGCGGCGCATGCCGCCCGAGTTCTGCGACGCCTACCTGGCCGCGCTGGTCGAGCCGCAGGGCCAGGCACCGTAGCGGCCGTTTGTGGCGACAGGGCCGTGGCTGGTGCGCCAGAATGGCGCCAGTCTTTGCACAGGAGTTGCCATGCCGATGTACGAATACGCCTGCCGTGAATGCGGCCGCGAGTTCGAGGCTCTGGTGCGTTCAAGCACCGTGCCCGAGTGCCCGGGCTGCCATTCGACGAAGCTCGACAAATTGTTGTCCGTCTTTGCCACCGCCGCGCCTGCCGCCGAGGCCGCGCCCGCCGCCATGGGCCCGTGTGGATCTTGCGGCCATCCGGCCGGCCCTGGCGCCTGCGGCTGGAACTGAGGCCGGCGCCAGCCGCCGGGGCCAGCGCCAGGGCATCCGGCGGGACCACGCGGCACATCGTGCCGAGCACACACGGCGCGCCGGCCCTTCCCGAGCGCCACGCCCGGATTCCAGTCACGACGCCGGCGTGAGCACGACGTGCGGCGCGTCAAACCACCCGCAGTCAACCACGGGCAGGATGCTTCCGTTGAAACTGCAACAGTCGGAGGCGATGATGACCCCGCCAAGATCTGCACTCTTCGTTCTGATGGTGCTGGCCGGAGCGGCTGTGGCCGCCCCACCGCCCGGCGGGCCGGGCCCGGGCGCCGCACCGCCCGGTGGCGGCGCGCGGCCCGGTGGTCCGCCTCCTGGCGCTCGGCCGCCCGGTGGAGCACCGCCGCGCCAGGGTGCTGATACCGGTGGCGGTCACGGTCACTATTACGGGCCGAGCGTGCGCTTCTACTACGGCAGCCCGTACTGGGGCTGGGGCTGGCCCGGGCCCTACTGGTCCGGCTACTACGCGCCCAGCTACTACGCTCCCAGCTACTACGGCTACGGTCCCGGCTACGGCTACGTGCCGCCCTACTACGTCTACGGGCCGCCGGGAGTGGTGACTTCCACCGGCGGCGTGGTGTACATCGAGCGCGAGGCGGGCACGGTGTCGACTCAGCAGCCCGAACCGACGCCCTCGTCCGCGGTCGAGGCCACGCCGCCGCTCGCCCCGCCGCCCCCGGGCGGGCAGTGGTGGTATCTGTGCAGTTCACCGCGCGGCGCGTATCCGTACGTGCGCGAATGCCCGGGCGGCTGGGAACGCGTTCCCGCCGTGCCGCCGGACCACACGAAGTGAGGACACCATGGACACCACCGTCCTGCGAACCGCAGGCGCAAGCGTCCTGGCGCTGACCCTGGCGGCCTGCGCCACGGTTCCCGCCGGTCCCAGCCTGTCGGCGCTGCCCGGCAGCCAGAAGAGCGCGGATCAGTTTGCTGCCGACGACAGCCGCTGCCGCGCCACCGTGAACGGACGCCTGGCCGCGGGTACGTCGGCGGACACGGCCAACCAGGTGGTCGCCGGCAGTGCAGCCACAGGCGCCGTGGTGGGTGCCACCGCCGGCGCCGTCTTCGACGGCAGTTCGGGTGCTGCGGCCGGTGCCGCCGCCGGCCTGCTGATCGGCGCGGTGGCCGGCAGTGCTGCATCGCAGGGCGCCTGGGCCAGCACGCAGCAGCAGTTCGACGGTGCGTACTACGCGTGCATGTACTCGTTCGGCCACAAGGTGCCAGTACCGGCCAGCGACGTGGCGCGGTACCGGGCGTGGTTCGAGAGCGTGGCATCGCGCCCTGCACCGGAGGCGCCGCCCGCAGCAGCCGGCCGATGAGTTAGGTCTCGGCCAGGTACCGGGTCTGCAGCAGCTTGAGCGCGGCGTGGCTCAGACCCAGGCGCTGATGCAGGTAGCGTTCGACCCCGCCATGGTCGGTCTCGACGGCTTGCAGGGCGGCGTCCAGGAAACCCTGCTGCACGCGCCACAGCACCGCCATGGCCTCGTCCGAGATTCCATGCCGACCGGGCGGCGGCAGCTGGAACACCTGGTTGGTGAGCAGGTAATCCTGCAACACCACGTCGCGCGGCACGCCCAGCGCCAGCAGGACCAGCGCTGCGGCAAAGCCCGTGCGGTCCTTGCCGGCGGTGCAGTGAAAGACCACGGGTGCGTCGGCCTGGAGCAGATGCTCGAAGAACTCGGCAAAGCGGTGAGACTGGTCGTTGACCAGCGAACGGTAAAGGTCGGTCATCAGCCGGCTGACAATCGGCACGGTGAGCTGCTCGCCGGCGGTCGCCAGGTCCTGCAGGCGCTGCACCACGGTGGGCTCGATGGCCAGCGAATGCTGCTCGACGCCGGGCACTTCGTACGACGCCGCAGCGCGCTCGGCCTGGCCGCGGAAGTCGAGCGCCCTGGTCACGCGCAGTTCCGCCAGGACCGCCTTGTCGCGCTCCGTCAGACCCCCGAGATGGTCCGAACGGAAGAGCCGGCGCCAGCGCACCGTGCGCCCGTCATGGCCGCGGTAGCCGCCCAGGTCGCGGAAGTTCGAGGCACCCTGCAGGGAAAGGACACGGCTGGGGTGATTCGACATGGCAACGATTCTGCCGGGTTGCGCCAAACGGGTTCGGCCTCCAGCGTGCGCACGATCTGGCGGAGAAGCTGCGTCAAGCACCTGGCGCGGACCGGCGCCGAGCACGGCGAGAATTTCCCGCTTCAGAACCAGGCCCACACGCGCCACACCCACCGCGGGACACGCTCGGGCTTTGGGCGGTACAGGATGCGAAAGTCGGCAGGGCGCATGAGATCCTCCTTGGATGTCGATACTGTATAAAACACCAGCCTTGTGCGCAAGCGAAAACGCCTTCACGAACACTTGGCCAAAGGGGCTTGACTCGTGTGCGAGAAAGGCGTTTACTGTGTCTGCAGTGAGTTGATTCCGACGCAGTTCGAACCAGTGATCTGGCTTTCGTGTTGAATGGAGGATTCACCTATCGACCATGCTCACGACAAACCCCACACCAAGCCGGCCTGAGTTGCCGGTACACGTCACGCCCATGTGACGAAAGAGGTCCCTGATGGCCTTGTCGCAATGCCCCGCTCCTAGACGCGGGGCATTGCACTTTTGGACGGCCTTGCGACGCCAGAGCGGCACGCTGTTGCGTTGCACGCGAGCCCGAACCCAGCCCCGAGCAGTCACCGCTCGGCAAGCCCGCTGAGCAGTCGCATTCGACCCTGTGCAAGGCATGGGTTGCGCTCGACGACGCGCCGTGCCGCGAGCCGCCCACTTCTTCATGCGCCTGTGGCGACATACTGCGCGCAGCACACCAGCCCGAAGACGAGAATCCCATGACCGAGAAACAAAAGCGCATCGTCATCGTCGGCGGCAATTTCGCCGGCCTGACGGCTGCGATCAAGTTGTCGCGGCGCCATGCCGTGACGGTCATCGACCCGTCCAGGCACTTCGAGTGGGCGCCCGGCATCCACGAGATCCTGTCGAGCGTGAAAACGCCGCAGGGGCTGCGCCTGGACCGCGCCGCCATCGTCAAGCAGGCGGGGCACCGCTTCCTGCGCGATTGCGTGACCGCGCTGCAGCCGGCGCAGGGACTGCTGGCCACGGCCGGTGGCCGCGAGCTGGAGTTCGATGCCTGCATCGTGGCGGTGGGTGCGCTGTGGAACACGCACCACGTCCCGGGCGTGGCCCGCCACGCGATGCCGTTCCGCAGCGTCGCCGACGGCTTGGCGATCGAGCAGCGACTCAATACTCTCCTGCGGGAGGGCGAGCCACTGCGTATCGTGATTGCCGGTGGCGGCATCTCGGGCATCGAGGCGCTGGGCGAGATCCTGCGTCGCCACCGTGACGATGCAGGCCTGTCCGTCGAACTGGTCGAAGCGGGCGCCCGGCTGCTGCCGGGCCTGCCGGCGTCACTGGACGCCGACCTGCGCCGCCTGTGCGAGCCGTATGCGGTGAAATTCCGCACTGCCACGACGATCGCCAGCGTGTCGGCCAAGGGCGTGCGCCTGGCCGACGGCACGCGGCTGCGCTCCGAGCTCACGCTGTGGACGGCCGGGCTGGCACCGCCGGCGCTGTTGCGCGACTCGGGCCTGGCGCCGCCACCCCAGGTCTGGGCAGACGTGCACGCCACACTGCAAAGTCGGCACTTCGACAACGTCTTCGTCGTCGGCGACGCGGCGCAGCTGCCGCATGCCGTGGGCAAGCAGGCCTACAACGCCATCGACATGGGTGCGCTCGCCGCGGCCAACGCCACGCGCTTCCTGGCCGGGCGCGCACTCAAGCCTTTCAAGCCAGCGCCCAAGCCGGTGCTGATTGCATTCGGCGACCTGCAGACCTATCTGGTCGCGGGCCGTATCGTGCTCGCCAGCAAGGCGTTGGCGGGCGCGAAGGAAGGCGTCTATCAGGTGTTCATGGCGCAGATGGCGCCCGGCAGTGTGCTGACCGCGTTGCCGGCCGCGGCCGGCCGGCTATGGCAGAGCTGGCGCCAGCTCGCCCTGCCGCAGCTGATGTCTCTGGCCGAATTCAGGAAGCTGCCCGATCTCAGGGCCATCAGGCTGCTGTAAGCGGTCCACGTGCGGGGACCATGTTGGCAAGCCGGACATCGATGCCAGCGTCTCGCACGGGGTCCGTCACCGCGATTCGGAGCGGCACGCACATCGGCCAGAGCAGCAGGTGGGCACCGCAAGTCTTGGGTGGGTTGCAACCTATTGCAAGTATCGGCCCGTAGGGTTGTGCAACCTGCCATACTGACTACGCTTGTTCTGCATTTGCACGGACAACCATCGCCCGGCAGCTCGGTTCTCGAGTTGTCGTCTGGTGCCCTTCCATCCTGTGTCGGCGATGTCCCACCTGTAGTTGCAACCGGTGGCGGCGGGTGTCACGTTACGCAGCCTTCCTCGGCTGGTCAACGTGGACTTGCTTGTCAGGCCGTTTCAACTCAGCCTTGAGGATCCAGAGGTCCTTGATGCCCTGGATTTTTCGGTTCTTCCGGACTATCCGTGGGCGATTTGAGGCCGATTCGAGCGTTTGACACGAGTTGCCCACCGCGGC
>JAABPT010000157.1 GCA_011391855.1 Burkholderiales bacterium | reverse complement strand
GGCCAGCGCGCCGATGGCGAAGCGCCCGGTCAGGCTGCCGATGCCGATGAGGCCCACCAGGCCCACCGCCTGCGCGTTGGCCACGCCGAGGTCGCGCGCCGCCAGCCCTTCGGTGAAAGAGACGCCCATGCTCTCGTACAGCGTTCCGCGCTTGAAGGGCTTCAGGGTTGCGGTCTCGACATTGCGGATCAGCCGGGCACGCAGTTCGTCGGTGCGGGTGCTCATCGGAAGGCCTCCTCGGGGTTATAGGCGCGGATGCGGGCTTGCCCTCTCAGCTTTTGCGCCGCGCCCGCGGGTGCGCAGCATCGTAGACCTTGGCCAGGTGCTGGTAGTCGAGCTTGGTATAGACCTGTGTGGTGCCGATGCTGGCGTGGCCCAGCAGTTCCTGCACCGCGCGCAGGTCGCCGCTGCTCTGCAGCAAGTGGCTGGCGTAGCTGTGGCGCAGCATGTGCGGGTGCACGTGGGTGGGCACGCCCGCCTGCAGCGCCTGGCCGCGCAGGCGGTTGCGCAACTGGTTGGGCGTGAGCCGCGTGCCGCGGCGGCTGACGAACAAGGCCGGCTCGCCCAGCTTGGCCAGCGTGCCGCGCAGCGCCAGCCAGGCTTGCAGCGCGCGCAAGGCCGCGCCGCCCACCGGCACGCTGCGCCGCTTGCTGCCCTTGCCCAGCACATGGGCGGTGGCATCGGGCAAGTCCACCCAGCCGGCAGCAGCCGTGCCGGCAATGAGATCCAGGCCGACCAGTTCCCCCACGCGCAGCCCGCAGCCGTAGAGCAGTTCCACGATGGCGTGGTCGCGCGCCGCCAAGGCCGGCGTGGTGTGTTCGGTGCCGTGCTCGGCCAGCGCCACCGCCTGCTCCACCGACAGCGCCTTGGGCAGCGGCTTGGGGCCCTTCGGCGCGCGGATGCCTTCCACCGGATTGACGGCGACGACACCGTTGCGCCCCCACCAGCGGTACAGCCCGCGCCAGGCCGCCAGCGCGATGGCGATGCTGCGCGGTGCCAGTCCGCGCGTACGCAACTGCGCCACCCAGCTGCGGATGTGGTGCGGCTGTGCCGCGGCCAGCGTCACACCGGCCGCCGCGGCCGAAGCCTGCAGGCGCAGCAGCGCTTCGGTGTACATGGCCAGCGTGCGCGCGGCCAGCCGGCGCTCCACTTTCAAGTGCTGCAGGAAAGCCTGAACTTCAGGCCGCAACTCCGGCTTGACTCCCTCTACCGCTTGCGGGAGAGGGGGGCGAAGAACGCCTATGGCCATCAGGCAGCCGGCCGCAGGCGCGACAGCGCCGCGGCGGCGGTGTCGCCGATGCGCATGAGGAATTCGGTGCCCATCTCGGCGCCATAGCGCGTAGGGTCTGGCGAGCCCAGCACCAGCAGCCCCGTGGTGGCGTCGCCCTGGCGCAGCGGGATCATTGCCAGCGACATCACGGTGTCCGGGTCTTCCAGCCAGGCCGTGGCCTCGAAGCCGGCATTGACGCCGCAATAGGGCACGCTCAGGCTGGAGGCGAAGCTCTTCACGTCGTCGCTGGCGGGCTGCGCAAAGGGTTCGTCGGCGTAAGCAGCACTCACGCCCCACAGCCGGATGGTGGCCTGTGGAATCAGGAATTCGTGCTTCAGCGATTCCACCATGCGCGCCGGCAGCGCCGCCGGGTCGGCGGTGAGCAGGATGCTGCGCGTGAAGCGGTGCAGTCGGTCGGCGATGGCCACGTTTTCCTGGCTGTGGCGGATCATTTCCATGATCTTCAGCTCCAGCCCCTTGATGCGGTCGCGCAGCATTTCCATTTGCCGCTCCTGCAGCGACACCGCGCGGTGGCCGTGCGGACTGCTCAGTTGCACGGCGGAAAGCAACTCGGCATGACGCTCGAAGAAGCCGGGCGTGTTGGCCAGGTAGTTGGCGATGTCGGCTTCGGTGATGCCTTGCACCCCGTGCGTGGTGGTGGTCACAGTTGAATCTCTCCTTCGAAGACGGTTTCGGCGGGGCCGGTCATGAGCACACTTTGTTCATCGGACGGCCACTCCACGAGCAGGTCGCCGCCACGCGCATGCACGGTCACACGGCGTGCCAGCCAGCCCAGCCGGATGCCGGCCACCACCGCGGCGCAGGCACCGGTGCCGCAGGCCAGCGTCTCGCCGGCACCGCGCTCATGCACGCGCAGGCGTACTTCGTCGCGGGCCACCACCTGCATGAAGCCGGCGTTGACGTGCCGTGGAAAACGTTTGTGGATTTCGATGCGCGGGCCGAGCAGGGCCACCGGAGCCGTATCGACATCGGCCACGCGCAACACGGCATGCGGGTTGCCCATCGAGAGCACCGCCACTTCCACCGGCACTTCCACCGGCACTTCCACCGGCACTTCCACGGCCGCGCCCAGGCCGTTGAGCGACCACAGCTCGAAGCCGCCTTCGCGCCGCGGCACCAGGCCGCTGGCGTCGAAGGGGATGCGCCCGTGGTCGAAGACGGGCCGGTTCATGTCCACCGTGACGCGGCCGTCGGCACCCAGGCGCAGTTCCAGCACGTTGTTCACGGTCTCCACCCTCACCGTGGTCTTGTCGCTGAGGCCGTGCTCGTGCACGTAGCGCACGAAACAACGTGCGCCGTTGCCGCAGTGCTCCACCTCTTCGCCGCTGCTGTTGTAGATGCGGTAGCGGAAGTCGATGCCCGGCGTGCGGCTGGGTTCCACCAGCAGGATCTGGTCGGCGCCAATGCCGAAGCGCCGGTCGGCCAGGCGGCGTGCCAGCGCCGGCGTGAGTTCCAGCGGCGAACGCAGCGCGTCGAGCACGACGAAGTCGTTGCCCGCACCCTGCATCTTGGTGAATTTCAGCCGCATCGCGGGGATTATGGCCAGTGCCGCCGTGGCGGCACGCCCGCTCAGCCGTAGAACGATGCCTCGCCCGGCGGCCGCGTCTTGAAGCGCTTGTGCACCCACAGGTATTGCGCCGGGTTGGCACGGATCTCGCGCTCGATCCATTCGTTCATGCGTTGCGCATCCGCCTCGGCGTCGTCGCTGGGCCAGTCGGGCCAGGGCGACAGGAAGCGCACGCGGTAGCCCTGGCCGCCGGGCAGTGTCTCGGCCACCACCGGCTGCACCACCATCTTCAGCGAACGTGCCATGCGCGAAGGCGCCAGCAGCGTGGCTGCCGGCACGCCGAAGAAGGGCACGAAGGCGGCGTCGCGCAGGCCGAAGTCCATGTCGGGCAGGTTGAAGAAGGCATGCCCGCGCTTGACGGCGCGCACCAGCGGCAGCGCACTTTCGTGGCGCGAGAAGATCTGGCCCTGGCCGAAGCGCAGCCGGCCCTGGCGCATGGCCGCGTCCATCACGGCATTGCTTTGCGCCTGGTAGATGGAAGCGACCTGGCGCTTCTGGAACAGCTGCGTGGCTGAACCGGCCACGTCCAGCGCCATGAAATGCGGCACCAGCCACATCACCGGCTGCGTGCTGCGCTCGGCCAGCGTGACGTCGCCTTCCACGTGGATGAGGCGCCGCAGCCGCGCCGGGCTGGCGTACCAGAGCAAGCCGCGCTCCAGCAGACTGCGGCCCAGCCACTGGAAGTGCTCGCGCACCAGTGCGCGCTGCACGGCGGCCGAGAGGCCGGGCAGGCACAGCGACACGTTGCGCAGCGCCACCTGGCGGCGGTCGCGGCCCAGCGCATGCAGCAGCAGGCCCAGCCCGCGCCCCAGCACGGCCAGCACGGGCAGCGGCAGCCAGTGCAACAGCCACACCCCGGCCAGCAAGGCGCGCGCGGCCAGCGTCATGCTGCAGCCGCGCTGCGCGGCGACTTGTAGCGGTGGTATCCCCACAGGTACTGGGTGGGCTTGAGCCGGATCACGGCTTCCATGGAACGGTTGATGGCTGCGGCAGCGGCTTCGTCGCCGCCCTGCCCGGGCAGCGGATCGGGCAGCGGCAGCGCGTGCACCACATAGCCGCCGCCGCGCGGCAGGCGTTCGCACCACAGCACGCCCACCGCGGCGCCGGTCTGCTGCACCAGCCGGGCGGCCAGGGTCATGGTGTAGGCCGGCCGGCCGAAGAAAGGCGCCCACACGCCCATGCCAGCGGGAGGCACCTGGTCGGGCAGCAGGCCTACGGTTTCGCTGCGGCGCAGCGCGCGCATCATCTGCCGCACGCCGGCCAGGCTGGCCGGGGCGGTGGCCAGCGCCGGCCGTGCACGCGCGGTTTCCTCCAGTTTACGCAGCCAGGGCTGGCGCGCCGGGCGGTAGAGCACGGTCACCGGCTGGCGCGCGCCGAAACGTTCGGCATAGGCCTGTGCCGCCACCTCGAAACTGCCCAGGTGTGGTGTCAGCAACACCAGCCCGCGGCCCTGAGACAGCAGGGATTCGACGAAATCCGCGCCGTCCCAGCGCACCGGGTCGGCAATCGGCTCGTGGCGCGGCCGCAGCCACAGCCGTGGCAGTTCCATCACCAGCCGGCCGGCGTCGGCGACGGCGGCACGGCGCTCCCCGGCGCTCACGCCGGCCAGCGCGGCGTTGGCCTTCAGGCGCTGCCGGTAGCTGGCCGAAAGCAGGTAGCCGGCCCAGCCCAGCACCCCGCCCAGGGCGTGCAAAAGGCGCAAGGGGCGGCGGGCCAACCAGGCGAGCAGGCGTTGGGGAATGGGCATCCTTCGTATACTTCGCAGGTCGCCGAGTTAAAGGAACAACTTGCGGGGCGACGCGGAGTCTCGAGCATACCGAGCCCCGCCGAGACGGCCGCCACACCGTGGCGCCGACTCAACAAATCCGCTAAAGCGTTCGCCGCGGCCCGGAAAGCCACTGATCGGCGACGCCCTCAGTGCAACCCAACCGGAGAAAACCGTGTCGAACGACTTCCTCTTCACTTCCGAGTCCGTTTCCGAAGGGCACCCCGACAAGGTGTCCGACCAGATCTCGGACGCCATCCTCGACGCCATCTTCAAGGAAGACCCGCGCAGTCGCGTGGCCGCCGAGACGCTGTGCAACACGGGCCTGGTGGTGCTGGCCGGCGAGATCACGACGAATGCGCACGTGGACTACATCCAGGTCGCGCGCGACACGCTCAAGCGCATCGGCTACGACAACACCGAATACGGCATCGACTACAAGGGCTGCGCCGTGCTGGTGGCCTACGACAAGCAGAGCAACGACATCGCGCAGGGCGTGGACCATGCGTCAGACGACCACCTGAACACCGGCGCCGGCGACCAGGGCCTGATGTTCGGCTACGCCTGCGACGAGACGCCCGAACTGATGCCGGCGCCCATCTACTACGCGCACCGGCTGGTGGAGCGCCAGGCGCAG
>JAABPT010000156.1 GCA_011391855.1 Burkholderiales bacterium | reverse complement strand
CCAGCTTGGAAGGGATGTCGGTCACGAAGACCTGGTTGGTGCGCATGTCGAAATTGACCGCGCCGCGCGGCGAGAGGATGCGGTTGCTGCCGCCCGAGCCGCCCGAGCCCTGGTTGCTCAGCGACTGGTTGGCCGCGATCTGCTTCATGATGTCTTCGGCCTTGGCGTAATTCAGCTGGAACGACTGCGTGCGCAGCGGCTCCAGTTCGGCCACCTTCTTCTGCGATTCCAGGTCCACCTGTTCGCGGGCGGCGAGTTCGTCCTTGGGCGCGATCCACAGCACGTTGCCGTTCTTGCGCACGCCCAGGCCCTTGCTCTGCATGATGATGTCCAGCGCCTGGTCCCAGGGCACGTCCTTCAGCCGCAAGGTCACGGTGCCGGTGACGGTGTCGCTGGTGACGACGTTGAAATTGGTGAAGTCGGCGATCACCTGCAACAGCGCGCGCACCTCGATATTCTGGAAATTGAGGCTCAGCTTCTCGCCCGTGAAACCGGCGCCCTGCGTGAGCTTGTTGGGGTCCAGCTTGATCGGCCGTACCTCCAGCACGAACTGGTTGTCGCTCTGGTAGGCGCTGTGCTCCCAAGCCCCTGTGGGCGTGACCACCATGCGCACGCGGTCGCCGCTCTGGAAGGTGGCCACGCTGCGCACCGGGGTGCCGAAGTCGGTGACGTCCAACCGCCGGCGCAGCTGGTCGGGCAGGGTGGAGCGCAGGAAGTCGACTACCAGGGTCTGGCCCTGCTGGCGGATGTCGACACCCACCTGCGTGCTGGGCAGGCTCACGATGACGCGGCCCGAACCGTCGTTGCCGCGGCGGAAGTCGATGTCGCGCAGCCCTTGCGAGACGGCGTTCTGCGCCGGCGCGAAATGCACCGGCTGTTCGGCGGCCGCCGCGGCAGCCGCCACGGGCGGGCCGGCCACGTCCAGCACCACCAGCAGCGTCTTGCCCTGCACCTGGGCGCGGTAGCCCGAGGCTTGGCGCAGGTTGAGCACCAGACGCGTGCGTTCACCGGCCTGGGCCACGCTCACCGAGCGCAGGTTGCCCTGGTTGATCTCGATATTGTTGCGGCCGGTGGCGTTGCCCACGCCCGGCAGGTCGATGGCAATGCGCGGCGGCGCCTGCACCGAAAAGCCGTTGGGCACGCCGGGCAGTTCCTCTGCAAGCTCGATGCGCACCACCTCGGTGCCCGCCTGCTGGCTGCTGGTGATCGACTGGATCGTATTTTGCGCCCGCGCAGCGAGCGGCACCAAGGCGGTGGCGGCGATGGCCAGGGCGGCAAGTGCGGCTCGCCAATGCAACATGGTGGGGGTCTCCAAGCGGGTCTTCATCGCGCCTTCTCCTGCAACTGCAGCATGCCGGGGCGTTCGATCCATTCGCCGGCGGCGTCCTGCACGATCTCGCGCAGCGCGATCTGGGTTTCGTCGATCTGGGTGATGCGGCCGTAGTTCTGGCCCACGTAGTCGCCCACCTTGACCTGGTAGAGCAGGTTGTCCACGCGCAGCAGCGCATAGGGCTGGCCCTGCTTGCTGACACTGCCGACCATGTTCATGCTGTCCAGCGGATAGGCCTCCAGCGGCTCGCGCCGCCGGTTCAGTTCGGCCGACAGCAGCGAATTCGGCGCCCGCGCTTCCTGCTTCAGCGCCACCGTGAGCTTTTGCGCGCTGAACGGGTCCACCGCCTGCGCCGAGGTGTAGGGCTGGGGGTCGAATTTCTTCGGCGCCTGCAGCGGCGGCACCTTGGGCTTGACCTCGCGGCGCTCGCGCTCCATCCATTCGCTCAGTTCGTCGTGCTCGGCAGTGCAGCCGGCCAGCACGGCAGCGGCGATCAGGGCCGCGCCCCAGGCACCGGCCCTCACTTGCGCGCCCCCGCGGTCTTGGCCGTGGCGGCCTTGCGCTGCTCGGCGATCTCGGTTTCGTCCAGGTAGCGGTAGGTGCGTGCCGTGGCTTCCATGGCCAGCAGGCCGCTGGTGTTGTCGCGCGCCTGCAGCGGGCTGATGCTCAGGTTCTGCAGCGTCACGATGCGCGACAGGTTGGCCACGTCGGCGGCGAACGAGCCGATGTCGTGGTAGCGGCCGCTCACTTTGATGGCAATCGGCAGTTCGGCGTAATAGTCCTTCACCTGCACTTGGCCGGGGCGGAACAGCTCGAACTGCAAGCCGCGGCCCAGGCCGGCCTGGTTGATGTCGGACAGCAGCGCGTCCATCTCGGCCTTGCCCGGCAGCTGCTTTTCCAGCTGCGTCACATATTCCTGAACTTGCAGCTTTTGCTTGCGCAGCTCGCCCAGGTTGACGGCCTGCGCCAGACGGTCGCGGTAGCGGGCCTGCAGCTGCGGCTCCTGCTGGCGCGCGGCTTCCAGTTCGTCGGTGGCGTCGGACAACAGGCCGAACCAGCCGGCCACGACCACGGCCAGGGCCATGGCCAGCCAGGCCGCCGCCTTGGGCAGCGCGGGCCACTGGCCGGGTTCGCTCGTGTTGAGGTTGCGGAACTGCGACGCCGCCTGGTCGAGCAGCGTGCTGACGTCGAAATTGAGGGTCGATGCCTTGGCCATGGCCACCTCAGGAGGGCTTGCCCGGAGCCGCCGCCGGCGCCCCGGTGGGTGCCGAAGCGGCGCCAGGCGCTGCAGCTGCCGCCGCCGTGGCCTGCGGGCGCTTGAGCGAGACGCGCATTGAGAATTCGAACAGGCGGCGCTGCTCGCGGTTGGCCGTGGTCAGCGCCACGGCCTTGATCTCCACCAGCTCGGGCTTTTCCAGCCAGGGCGAGTTGTACAGCGTGTTGCGCAGGAATTCAGACACCCGTTCGTTGGTCTGCGCCACGCCGTTGATGGCCACCACCTGGGCGTTCTGCTTGATGGTGGTGAGGTATACGCCTTCGGGTGTCTGCTTGACGAGTTCGTCGAGCAGGTGCACCGGCACGTTGCGGTCGGTCTGCAGGTCTTCCACCGCCTTCTGGCGCGCCTTCAGCGCTTCGATCTCGGCGCGCAGCGTGGCGATATCCTTGATCTGCGTGTCCAGGCGCGCGATCTCGGTCTTCAGAAAGTCGTTGCGCGACTCCTGGGCCGCGGTCATCTGCTGCAGCACCGAGTACCACAGCACGACGGCGGCCGCGCCGAGTGCGGCGAAGGCGCCCAGGCCGACGAAGAACGCCCGCTTGCGCTGGCGGCGCTTTTCCTCGCGGTGCGGCAGCAGGTTGATCAGGATCACTGCATGAACCTCCGCATCGCCAGGCCGCAGGCGGTCAGGTACGAGGGCGCCTCGCGGCGCACGCGGCTTTCGCGCACGGCCGAGCCGAGCTGCATGTCCTCGAACGGGTTGACGATGCTGGAGGCAAAGCCGGTGAGGTCGGTGACGCGGTCCTTCAACCCCGGCAGCGTGGCGGTGCCGCCGGCCAGCATCACGTAGTGCACCTTGTGGTGCGGCGTGCTGGTGAAAAAGTACTGCAGCGCGCGGCCGATCTCCTGCGAAAGGCTGTCGACGAAGGGCGCCAGGATGGCGGCTTCGTAGTCTTCGGGCAGGTCGCCGCTGAGCTTCTTGGCCTCGGCTTCCTCGAACGAGAAGCCGTACTGGCGGCTGATGAGCTGCGTGAGCTGCGAGCCGCCGAAAGCCTGGTCGCGGTCGTACAGCATCTCGTCGTCGCGCAGCACCTTCAGGCTGGTGGTGTCGGCGCCGATCTCGAACAGCGCCACCAGCGCGTCACGGCCCTCGTTGGGCAGCGCGGCGACGACGCGGCTCATGGCCAGCCGCGAGGCGTGTGATTCGATGTCCAGCACCATGGGCTTCAGGCCCGCGGCCTCGGCCAGGCCCTGGCGGTCCTGCACGCGGTCCTTGCGGCTGGCGGCAATGAGCACTTCCACGTCACCGGCCGAGGTGGGGCTGGGGCCGATGACGCAGAAGTCCAGGCTCACCTCGTCCAGCGAGAAGGGGATGTACTGGTTGGCCTCGCTCTCGACCTGCAATTCCATCTCTTCCTCGCGCAGGCCGGCGGGCAGCATGATCTTCTTGGTGATCACGGCCGACTGCGGCATGGCCATCACGACCTGCTTGCACCTGGTGCCGCTCCTGGACACGACGCGCTTCACGGCGGCGGCCACCTCGTCGAATTTCTCGATCTGGCCGTCGGTGATCCAGCCCTTCTCGAAGGGCTCGACGGCAAATCGTTCGAGCACGAACTCGCCGTTGGCCGCCCGGCCGAGTTCCACCAGCTTGGCGCTGGACGAACTGATGTCCAGCCCGATCATGGGCGGGTGCTTGCGACCCAGCAATGCGTCCAGAAATGACAAAAGCCTGCTCCCCAGCCACGTGACCCCAGCCACAACCGTCACGCGGCCAAGGCCTTCTGCTTGTTAAGAAGTTACTTCAATGCTAGCAGTAAAGCCCTTGTGGACGATAGAAAAAGCCGGGTCTTGCCGGCCATCTTCGTTGCTCTCGGCGCACGGCTCGAAGGCATATGAAACGACCTGCAAGCCAGACCTGAGGATCAACCCGGGTGTCCCGGGGCCGACACTGTGGACAATCTCACGAACCGCGCTTCGACGCCTGCCCTGCCCGCCGAGACGATCGCTCGGCAGCCGCTTCCTATAATTCTTCGGCCCGGACGCCGGGATCTTTATGACCCAAGCCGATTCGGCTTCAAATTCCTCTGCCACGCCCGCACGCCCCGGCCAATCCGCAGGCCGCGTGCCCGGGCTGGTGCGCAGCGCCGCGGGCTTGGCGGGTCTGCTGCTGGCGGGACTGGTCGGCTTGCTCTTCCTGGTGGGCTTGTCGCTGGCCGTGGCCTACCCGAACCTGCCGCCGATCGACAGCCTCACCGACTACCGGCCCAAGCTGCCGCTGCGGGTGTTCTCGGTCGACGGCGTGCAGCTCGGCGAATTCGGCGAGGAGCGGCGCAATTTCGTGCCCATTGCGCAGATGCCGCAGGTCATGAAGGACGCCGTGCTGGCCGCCGAGGACGCGCGCTTCTACGAACACGGCGGCGTCGACTACAAGGGCGTGGCGCGCGCTGCGCTGGCCAACCTGCGCGACGCGCGCAGCGAGGGCGCCAGCACCATCACCATGCAGGTGGCGCGCAACTTCTATCTTTCCACCGAGAAGACCTTCACGCGCAAGATCTACGAGGTGCTGCTGGCGCTGAAGGTGGAGCGCCTGCTCTCCAAGGACCAGATCCTGGAGCTGTACATGAACCAGATCTTCCTGGGCCAGCGTGCGCACGGTTTTGCCGCCGCCGCCGAGGTCTACTTCGGCAAGAAGCTGCAGGACGTGACGGTGGCCGAGGCTGCCATGCTGGCCGGCCTG
>JAABPT010000155.1 GCA_011391855.1 Burkholderiales bacterium | reverse complement strand
GTGCAGCGCGCCGCGCAGCATGTCGACGCTTTGGGCGGCGCGGCGATCCCGCTGCATGCGCTGGTGGAAACGCATGGCGCGCTGCACGAGGTGTTTGCCATCGCGGCGCACCCGCGCATCGAATCGCTGTCCTTCGGGCTCATGGACTTCGTCTCGGCACACCGCGGCGCCATTCCGCTCAGCGCCATGGGTGCTGCCGGCCAGTTCGACCACCCGCTGGTGGTACGCGCCAAGCTGGAGATCGCCGCGGCCTGTCACGCCCATGCCAAGGTGCCTTCGCACTGCGTGGTGACCGAATTCAAGGACACCGAGGCCCTGCAGGCGGCCGCCGAGATGGCGAGCCGCCTTCTCGGCTACACGCGCATGTGGAGCATCCACCCGGCGCAGATCCGACCCATCGTCGACGCCTTCGCGCCCACCACGGCCGAGCTCGACCTGGCCATCGAGATCGTCACCGCCGCGCAAGCCGCCGACTGGGCGCCGATCCGCCACCGCGACAGCCTGCACGACCGCGCCAGTTACCGCTACTTCTGGCAGGTCATCGAGCGCGCGCAGCGCACTTCATTCCAGGGCGGGCCGCACCTGCCGGCCGAACTGCGCCAGGCCTGGTTTCCCTGACCGTGGCCGCGCCGCCGATGCCACTACGATGGTGGCATCGGCCCTTCAGGCCGCCACCGCCGCCCCCACATGCGCATCCTGCTGGCCGAAGACGAGCGCGACCTGGCGATCTGGCTCGTGCGCGCGCTGCAGCAGGGCGACTTCCAGGTCGACTGGGTCGACGACGGCCGCCTGGTGCGCAGCAGCCTGAAGGCCACCAGCTACGACGCGCTGGTGCTCGACCTGGGCCTGCCCGGCCTGGGCGGGCACGACGTGCTGGCCGACCTGCGCGCCGCCGACCAGCGGCTGCCGGTGCTCATCCTCACCGCGCGCGACTCGCTCATCGAGCGCGTCACCAGCCTGCGTGAGGGCGCCGACGACTTCCTGGCCAAGCCCTTCGAACTGGCCGAGCTGGAAGCCCGGCTGCTGGCGCTGATCCGCCGTGCCCGCGGCGGCGATCGGCCGCGCTTTGCCTGCGGCCCGCTCAGCTACGACAGTGCCAGCAAGCAGTTCACGCTGGCCCACGAGCCGCTGCCGCTGACGCCGCGCGAACACGCCGTGCTGCGCGTGCTGATCCAGCGAAGCGGCGAGCCGATGTCCAAGCAGGAGATCATGGACCGCGTCTTTTCCGACGACCAGGACGTGCACCCCGAGGCGGTGGAAGTGATGGTGCACCGCCTGCGCAAACGCCTGGCCGCCAGCCCGGTGCGGATCACCACGCTGCGCGGGTTGGGTTACCTGCTCGAATGCGTGCCGTGAAGGCGGCGAAAGAGTCTGCGGCAAACGCTGCGGTGAACGCTGCGAAGAAGGGCGCCGCCTGGCACCGCCTCAGCCTGCGCCACACGCTGCTGCTGGTGCTGCTGCCCGGCATGCTGCTGGTGGTGGCCGCCGAGCTGTGGCTGACCTGGCGCACCGCCGTGGATGCGGCCCATGCCGCCTACGACCGTTCGCTGCTCGGCGCCATCAAGTCCATCGACGCCAATATTTCCACCGCCAGCGGCGGCCTGGGGGTCGAACTGCCCTACACGATGCTGGAGTTCTTCGAGCTCACGGCCAGCGGCCAGGTCTTTTACCGCGTGGCCACCGAAGACGGCTTGGTCGAAATCGGCAACGCCGACCTGCCCAAGCCGCCCCGCGCGCTGCAGACCGGCCAGCCGCAATTCCACGAGGCGGCGTACTACGGCGAGCCGGTGCGCGTGGGCTCCTATGCCCGGGTGCTTTCGCCGCCGCTGGCGGGCCAGCCGGGCGGGCAGCGCGTGGTGATCCAGGTCGCCGAGTCGCTGCAGTCGCGCAGCGCCTTCACACGCGCGCTGGTGGGGCAGTCCATGCTGCGCGACGCCGCGCTGGTGGCCGTGGCCGCGGCGCTGCTGGTCTTCGGCGTGGCCTGGGCGCTGCGGCCGCTGGAGCGGCTGCGCGCCGAGGTGCAGGCGCGGCCGCCGCAGGACCTGGCGCCAGTGTCGGCCAGCGGCCTGCCGGCCGACCTGCGCCCGCTGGTCGAGGCCATCAACCACCACATCGAGCGCAGCCGTCGCCTCGCCGAGGCCAGCCGGCGCTTCGTGGACGACACCTCGCACCAGCTGCGCACGCCGCTCACCACGCTGGCCACGCAGGTGGCGTTTGCCCTGCGCGCCGAAGACCCGCAGGCCCAGCGCGAGGCGCTGGAGGCGATCAAGACCCAACTCGACGAATCGGTGCGACGCACCAACCAGTTGCTGGCCCTGGCGCGAACGGACACCGCCGAACTGGCGCTGGAAGCGCTGGACCCGGCGGCGCTGGCCGAAGCGGTGGCCCGCGATTGGTGGTCGGCGGCACGCGACAAGGGGGTGGACCTCGGTTTCGAGCCACCGGGCCGGCCGCTGCGCGTGCAGGCCCATGCCGGGCTGTTGAAGGAAGCGCTGTCCAACCTGCTGCACAACGCGGTGCACTACACACCGCGCGGCGGACAGGTCACCGTGCGCGTGCGCCACCACGGCGATGGCGCGGAGCTCAGCGTGGCCGACACCGGCCCCGGCATTCCGGCGCAGGAACTGGCGCGCGCCGGCGAGCGCTTCTTCCGCGCCAGCAACGTGGCGCTGCCCGGCTCCGGGCTGGGCCTGGCCATCGTGCGCTCGATCGCCGAACGCCACGGCGGCCACATGCGGGTCGCCGCGGGGGCAGACCAGCGGGGGCTCGTGGTGACGTTGACGCTGCCGCTGGAAGCGGCGCCCACTCAGGGTTAACGCGGAGATTTCACCCGATTTCGTGAAAGCGGGCTGAAAGCCCCGACGCCCTACATTGGCCGCAACCGTTGGCATTCCGGCTGCCTGCCGGGCCCGGCCCCCACTTTCCTGGAGACGACATGAAGCTCAGCACCTCGATGGCTGCCCTGCTGCTGGCCTGCGCCGCCGCGGCCACGGCCGGCCCCCTGGACAAGACCGAATGCATCGCGCCGGCCAAGCCCGGCGGCGGTTTCGACCTCACCTGCAAGCTGGCGCAAACGGCGCTGATGGAAGGCAAGTACGTGGCCGACCCCATGCGCGTGAGCTACATGCCTGGCGGCATCGGCGCCGTGGCCTACAACGCGGTCATCGCGCAGCGCCCGGGTGACAACAACACCATCGTGGCTTTCTCGGGCGGTTCGTTGCTGAACCTGGCGCAAGGCAAGTTTGGCCGCTACAACGAAAACGACGTGCGCTGGCTGGCCGCCGTGGGCGCCGACTACGGTGCCGTCATCGTCAACGACAGTTCACCCTTCAAGACGCTGAAGGACGTGATGGACGCCGTCAAGGCCGACCCCACCAAGGTCGTCTTCGGCGCCGGCGGCACCGTGGGCAGCCAGGACTGGATGAAGGCCGCGCTCACCGCCAAGGCTGCCGGACTGGACCACAAGAAGATGCGCTTCGTGGCCTTCGAAGGCGGCGGCGAAGCCGTCACCGCGCTGCAAGGCGGCCACGTGCACGTGTATTCGGGTGACATCTCCGAGGCCTCGCAGCAGATCAAGGCCGGCACCAAGCTGCGCATCCTGGCCGTGATGTCCGAAAAGCGCATGACCGGCGACCTGGCCAACATCCCCACGGCCAAGGAGCAGGGCGCCGACATCGTGTGGCCCATCATCCGCGGCTTCTACATGGGCCCCAAGGTGAGCGACACCGACTTCAAGGTCTGGAGCGACACCTTCAAGACCATGATGGCCACGCCCGGGTTCGACAAGCTGCGCACCGAGCGCGGGCTGTTCCCCTTCGACCTGACCGGCGCCGAGGCCGACGCCTACGTCAAGCAGCAGGTGAAGGGCTACCGCAAGCTGGCCCAGGACTTCGGTCTGGCCGTGACCCAGTAACACAGACCGGCAGCAGCCCCAAGGCAGCCGGGCCCGGCAGCGCCGGGTCCGAAAACGGCATCGGAGAACTTCATGAGTGACCGCATCCTCGGTGCGGTGTGCGTGGCAGCGGCGGCAGGCATGGCCTGGACGGCGCAGGGCTACGCCGCCGCCATCTCGTACGAACCCGTGGGTCCGCGCGCCTTTCCGCTGTTGTTGGCGGGCCTGCTGGCGCTCACGGGCCTGTGGCTGGTGGTCAAGCCGGCACCGGGCGGCGAAGGACTGAAGCTGGCGCAGGTCAAGCTGATCGGGATCGGCGCGCTGGCACTGGTGATTTACGCGCTGCTGTTCGAGACGCTGGGCTTCCCCGTGGCCACCGCGGCCATGGCGGTGCCGGTGGGCATGGCCTTCGGCGGCAGCTGGAAGCAGTCGCTGGCCGGCGGCGCCGCGCTGGGCGTGGCGCTCTTCCTGCTGTTCGACAAATTGCTCGACGTGGTGCTGCCCAGCGGTGTGCTCGCGTTCCTGCTCGGAGGCCGCTGATGGAAACGCTCGACCACCTGATCGCCGGCTTCGGCGTGGCGCTGACGGCCATGAACCTGGGCGTGGCGGCCTTCGGCGCGCTCGTCGGCACCATCGTCGGCATGCTGCCGGGCTTGGGGCCGATCAACGGCGTGGCCATCCTCATGCCCCTGGCCTTCGCGCTGAAGCTGCCGCCGGAGACCGCGCTGATCCTGCTGTCGGCTGTCTATCTGGGCTGCGAATTTGGCGGCCGCATCTCGTCGATCCTGCTCAACGTGCCGGGCGACGCCGGCGCCATCATGACGGCGCTGGATGGTCACCCGATGGCGGTGAAGGGCCAGGGCGGCGTGGCGCTGTCGATCTCGGCCTGGGCCTCGTTTGTCGGCACCCTCGTCGCCTTCGTCGGCATCGTGCTGTTCGCACCGCTGCTGGCGCGCTGGGCGCTGGCCTTCGGACCGGCCGAGTATTTCGC
Organism: Burkholderiales bacterium; assembly: GCA_011391855.1. GTDB lineage: Bacteria > Pseudomonadota > Gammaproteobacteria > Burkholderiales > Burkholderiaceae_C > Rubrivivax. The sequence goes on along the minus strand of JAABPT010000155.1, from coordinate 440 downwards.
GCTGATGTGCTTTGCCTTTGCCTGCATCGCCGGGCTGATGGGCGACGCGCCGATGAAGGCGGTGCTGGCCGCATTGATCGGGCTGAGCCTGTCCACGGTGGGGCTGGACTCCAACTCCGGCGTCTACCGCTTCACCGGCGGCGACGTGCACCTGTCCGACGGCATCCAATTCATCGTGGTCGTCATCGGCGTTTTCTCGGTCAGCGAAATCCTGCTCATGCTGGAGAACCAGCACAGCACCTCGGGGCTGATCCGCGTCACCGGGCGCACGCTGTTCACCTTGAAGGAGGCGCTGCACACCGCCTGGGGCACGCTGCGTTCGGCGGTGCTCGGCTTCGTGGTGGGGGTGCTGCCCGGTGCCGGCGCCACCATCGCCAGCGCCATGGCCTACACGATGGAAAAGCGCCTCAACGACACCGAGGGTACTTTCGGCCAAGGCG
>JAABPT010000154.1 GCA_011391855.1 Burkholderiales bacterium | reverse complement strand
CCGCGTCTGCGGCGCCAGGCCCACGGCCACCGCCAGCAGCACCGGCAGCGGCGCATAGGTCACCAGGTTCTTCCACACGCTGTCGCTCCAGCCCTGCACCGGAAACCAGCCGAGCTGGAAGCCGAAGACATACTGGCCCACGATCACATAGACCAGGAAGCTGATCGACAGCGCCACCGTCGTCACCACCATGATGGTGCGGTCGGTCAGGCTGCCGCGGCGGTAGGCCACCCACATCGCGATCGGCAGCGCCAGCAGCACGTCCAGCACCAGAATGGGCACCATCACCGTCAGCGTGGCTGGCAGCCGGGTGGCGAAGAGGTTGCTCACCGCTTCGTTGGTGGCCCAGCTCTTGCCCCAGTCGAAAGTGACGATCTGCTTGACGAAGACCCACAGCTGGTAAAGCACGGGCTCGTCCAGACCCAGCTGCTGGCGGATGGCGGCGATCTGCTCGGTGCTGGCATTCAGGCCACCCAGCACCTCGGCGGGGTCGCCACCGAAATATTTGAACAGGAAGAACACCAGCAGCACCACGCCGGCCAGTGTGGGAATCATCTGCCAGAGGCGGCGTATCAGGTAGGCGGCCATTCGTGTCGCATCGTGGGTGAGCCAGGACCGGGCGCGCGCCGCTCGTGGCGGGCCCTCCGAAAACGGGATGCGCGAGTGTAGGGGCGCGACCCGCACCTGGCCGCCGGGAGTTTCCCGTCGCGCGGCGGGGGCTGGGCAGAACCCCACCGGAGTGCGGGGCATCACCAGCCAGGCGCGTGCCGACGCTGGCCTAGACTCGCTGCCGGTTGCTTCCCGTCGCGTCCCATCGGCTCATTTGCCTTTTGCACTCGCCTCAAATGCCCCCGCGTCCCGCCCTCGCCGCCCTGGCCCTGTTCACCGCGCTGACCGGGTGGCTGCCCGCGAGCGCTGCCCAACCTGCGCCCGGCGCCCGCATCTTCAAGCTCGCCCTGGCCGGCAGCGAGAACGGCTTCGACCCGGCGCAGGTGAGCGACGTCACCTCGGCGGCGCTGGTGGGCAGCCTCTTCGATGCGCCGCTGACCTACGACTTCCTGGCCCGGCCGATGAAGCTGAAACCGCGCACCGCCGAGGCGCTGCCCGAGGTCAACGCCGATCACACGCATTTCGTGATCCGCCTGCGGCGTGGCATCCGCTTCCCCGACGACCCGGCGTTCAAGGGCCAGCCGCGCGAGCTCACCGCAGCCGACTACGTGTATTCGATCAAGCGCTATTACGACCCGGCCACGCGCAGCCCCACGCTGTTCCACTATCAGAACGCCGGTCTGATCGGTTTGTCGGAACTGCGCACCAAGGCCATCGAAACCCAGTCGCCTTTCCCTTACGACCAGGAGGTCGAGGGCCTGCGCGTCGTCGACCGCTATACCTTCGAGATCCGCACCGCGCGCCCGGCGCCGCGCCTGCCCTACGTGCTGGCCACGCCGGCGCTGGCCGGGGCGGTGGCGCGCGAGGTCGTCGAGGGCAACCCGGCGCGAGCGATGGAGCACCCGGTGGGCACGGGCCCGTACCGCCTGGCCGACTGGAAGCGCCGCTCGCGCATCGTGCTCGAGCGCAATGCGCTGCACGACGGCGTCTACGACGAGCAACCGTCCCCCGGTGACGCCCAGGGCGCGGCCATCGCCGAGCGCTTCCGCGGCCGCCCGATGCCGATGCTGGACCGGGTGGAAATCTCCATCATCGAGGAGTCGCAGCCGCGCTGGCTGGCCTTCCTGAATGGCGAGATCGACCTCGTCGCCGTGCCGGCCGACTTCAACGCGCAGGTGGCCCCCGGCGGCCGCATCGCGCCCAACCTGGCCAAGCAGGGCATCGTGCTGCACCGCGCCGCGCAGCCGCTCACCTACTACACCTACTTCGGCATGGAGGACCCTGTGCTCGGCGGCTACCAGCCGCACCAGGTGGCGCTGCGCCGCGCGCTGGCCCTGGCCTACAACGCGCCGCGCGAGAACGCGCTGGTGCGCAAGGGGCAACTCATGCCGTCGCAGTCGGTGCTGCCGCCTTTGGTGAGCGGGTACGACCCGAAGCTGAAGACCGAGATGAGCGAATACAACCCGCCGCGCGCCCGCGCGCTGCTGGAGCTTTTCGGCTATGCGGACCGCGACGGCGACGGCTGGCGCGAGCAGCCCGACGGCAGCCCGCTGGTGCTGGAGTTCACCACCGAGGCCTCGCAGCTGTCGCGTGCGCTCAACGAGGTCTGGCAGGCCAGCTTCAAGGACGTCGGCGTGCGCGTCAATTTCCGCAGCGCCACCTGGCAGGAAAATATCAAGGCCAGCCGCGCCGGGAAACTGCAGATGTGGGGCACGGGCTGGAGCGGCGCGCTGCCCGACGGTGGCTATTTCCTCGACGTGCTGTACGGCCCGAACAAGGGCCAGTCCAACCACGCCCGCTTCGACCTGCCGGCCTTCAACGCGCTGTACGAGCAGCAGCGAAAGCTGCCCGACGGCCCCGAGCGCGACGCGCTCATCCAGCAGGCGCTCAAGCTGTCGGTGGCCTATATGCCGATCAAGGCCACCGGCCATGTGATCGGGCTGTGGGTCTCGCACCCGCGCGTGCACGGCTACGTGCCGCACCCCTTCATCCGCGAATACTGGCGCTACCTGGACGTCGATCCGGTGGCGCCGGCGCATTGAGCCCATGGGTCTGTCGCGTGCGGCCCGGGCGCAGCCAGCTGACGATGGGGGTCCTGGGCGCGGCCTGGCCATGATGCGGCGGCGCCAGGCACTGGCCCTCGGCGCCGGTCTCGGTGCCGGCCTCGCCGCCCCCCTGGCATTCCCGGGCCCGGCGCGCGCGGCTGCCACCAGCCAACGTGTGCTGCGCTACGCCTTCCCGGTGGCCGAGAGCGGCTTCGACCCGGCGCAGATCAGCGACACCTATTCGCGCACCGTCACCGCGCACATCTTCGAGGCCTTGTACGGCTACGACCACCTGACGCGGCCGGCGAAGGTGGTGCCACTCACGGCCGACGGCATGCCCGAAGTGAGCGACGATTTCCGCCGCTGGACCTTCAAGGTGCAGCCCGGCATCTTCTTCGCTGACGACCCGGTCTTCAAGGGCGAGCGGCGCGAGCTGACCGCGGCCGATTTCGTCTTCGCCATCAAGCGTTATGCCGATCCGGCGGTGAAGAGCCCGTTGTGGGCCAGCGTGGAGGACTGGCGCCTGCCGGGCCTGGCCGCGCTGCGCCGGCAGTCGCTGGAGCGCAAGACGCCGTTCGACTACGACGCGCCGGTCGAAGGCATGCGTGTGCTCGACCGCTACCGCTTCGAACTGCACTTCGAACTGCCGCGGCCGCGCTTCATCGAGAGCATGGCGGTGAGCGACCTGTTCGGTGGCGTCGCGCGCGAAGTGGTGCAGGCCTACGGCGACAGGATCGCCGAGCATCCGGTGGGCACGGGGCCGTTCCGGCTGGCGCAATGGCGGCGCAGTTCGCTGATCGTGCTGGAACGCAACCCGGCCTACCGCGAACGTTTGTGGGACTGCAGCCCTGCCGCCGACGACGCCGAGGGCCAGGCCATCGCCGCGCGGCTGCGCGGCCGCCGGCTGCCGCTGCTGGACCGCGTCGAGATCTCCATCATCGAGGAGGCGCAGCCGCGCTGGCTGTCGTTCCTGAACGGCCAGCACGACTATATCGACCGCCTGCCGCCCGAATTCATCGAAGTCGCCATGCCCGGTGGCCGGGTGGCACCGCACTTGGCGAAGCAGGGTGTGCACGGCGCCATCACGCTGGTCTCGGACGTGACCTTCACCTACTTCAACATGGAAGACCCGGTGGTCGGCGGCCTGGCGCCGCAGCAGGTGGCGCTGCGCCGCGCCATCGGCCTGGCCACCGACGTCGAACGCGAGATCCGCCTCGTGCGCCGCAGCATGGCGATTCCGGCGCAAAGCCCGGTGCTGCCGCACCTGAGCGGCTACGACCCGGCCTTCAAGAGCGAGATGAGCGAATACAGCCCGGCGCGTGCGAAGGCGCTGCTGGAACTGCACGGCTATGCAGACCGCGACGGCGACGGCTGGCGCGAGCGGCCCGACGGCCAGCCGCTGGTGCTGCAATTCGCAACCCAGCCCGACCAGCTGAGCCGCCAGCTCAACGAGTTGCGCAAGAAGGACCTGGACGCGATCGGCATCCGGGCCGAGTTCCGGACCGCGAAGTGGCCGGAAAACCTGAAGGCCGGCCGCAACGGCAAGCTGCAGATCTGGGCCCTGGCCTCCAGCGCGAGCGGCGGCGACGGCCAGGGCATGATCACGCGCTACTTCGGCCCGCAGGCGGGCAACCAGAATATCTCGCGCTTTCGCCTGCCGGCGCTGGACGCCATCCACGAGCGCATGACCGTGCTGCCCGACGGGCCCGAGCGGCTGCAGCTGTTCGAGCAGGCCAAGAAGATCGCCGTCGCCTACATGCCCTACAAGCTGCACACGCACCGCCTGGTGGCCGACATGATGCACCCCGGGCTGGCGGGCTGGCGGCGGCCGCTGTTCTGGAACGAGTGGTGGCACTTCGTCGATATCGAGCCTGGGCCGAGCCCGGCATGAGCCCGCCGGGCCGGCGAACCTGAAGAGGGCAAGCCTTGCAGCGGCGTTCCCTGCTCGCTGGCACTGCGGCCTGGGCGCTGCTCGGTGAAGCGGCTGCGCAGGTGCCTGCGAACCGTTCTGCCGCTTCCTCGCGCACGCTGCGCGTGGCCTTCAATTTCGCCGAGACCGGGTTCGACCCGCCGCGCGTGGGCGACCAGTCCTCGATCCGCGTCATCGCGCACATCTTCGAGCCGCCCTTGGCCTACGACCCGCTGGCGCGGCCGGCCGTGCTGGTGCCGCTGACGGCCGCGGGTCTGCCCGAGGTGTCGGCCGATTTCCGGCGCTTCGTGGTCACGCTGCAGCGCGGCATTCTCTTCGCCGACGACCCGGCTTTCCAGGGCCGGCCGCGCGAGCTGGTGGCGGCCGACTATGTCTACACGATCAAGCGCTTCTACGACCCGGCGATCCGCACCGAGCACCTGTACCGCTTCGAGAACGCCAAGATCCTGGGTCTCTCGGAACTGCGCCAGCGCGCGATCCAGGACAAGTCGCCGTTCCCCTACGACACCGAGGTGGCTGGTCTGCGCGCGCTGGACCGCCATCGCTTCGAGATCGTGCTCGCCGACCCCGCGCCGCGCTTCGTGCACCAACTCGCCGAATGGATCTGCGGCGCAGTGGCGCGCGAGGTGGTCGAGGCCCATGCCGACGACCCGATGGCGCACCCGGTGGGCACCGGCCCCTTCCGGCTGGCGCAATGGCGACGCGCCTCGCGCATCGCCCTCGAGCGCAACCCGCGCTTTCGCGAGCAGCGTTTCACGACCTTGGGCGCGGGGGACGAACCGC
>JAABPT010000153.1 GCA_011391855.1 Burkholderiales bacterium | reverse complement strand
TGGCCTTCATCGGCTGGGGTCTGTGGCTGGCCTACCACCCCGCGCCGGTACCCCTGCAAGGGCAGGTCGAGGCCCGCACCATCAACATTTCGCCAAAGATCTCGGCGCGCATCGCCACGCTGCCGGTGCGCGAGGGCCAGGCCGTGGCCGCCGGCGCGGTGCTGGTCACCCTGGACAGCCCGGAAGTGCGCGCCAAGGTGGCGCAGGCTGGCGCGGTGCAGGCCGCGGCCGATGCACGGCGCGACCTGGTGGATGTGGGGGCACGCGCCGAGGACATCCGCGTCGCCAAGGCGATGTGGGACAAGGCCACCGCCGCCGTCGATCTGGCCGACAAGACCCACCAGCGGCTGAACACGCTGTACAAGGAAGGCCTGGTGTCGCTGCAGCGCAATGATGAGGCGCAGACCAACTACAAGGCCGCGCTCGAAACCGCGCTCGCCGCCAAGGCCCAGTACGACACCGCAATCACCGGCGCACGCCCGCAGGAAAAGCGGGCCGCCAGCGCAGCCGCACTGCAGGCCGCGGGCGGCGTCGCTGAAGTCGATGCGGCAGCGCTCGAACTGGTGCTGAAGGCGCCGCGCGCGGCCCATGTCGACAAGGTGGTTCTGCAGGCCGGCGAACTCGCCGGCGCGGGTTTCCCGGTCCTGACGCTGGTGGACCTGGCCGACATCTGGGTGGTCTTCAACCTTCGCGAGGACGATTTCGCCGGCATCAAGATCGGCGCCCCGCTCGACGGCACGGTGCCTGCGTTGGGCAACAAGCCGGTACGCTTTGTCATCGACACCATCAGTCCGCGCGGCGACTACGCCACCTGGCGCGCCACGCGGCAGTCCAGCGGCTACGACGTGCGCACCTTCGAGGTCCGAGTGCGGCCGCAGGCGCCGGTCGAAGGTCTGCGCCCTGGCATGTCGGTGCTGGTCGAGTCGCGCTGACAACAACCATGATGGCGGCAACCGGCCTTCGCGCAGTGATCGCGCGCGAATTGCGCTACTTCGGCCACCACCGCTGGGATCTTTCGCTGCTGATCTGGTTTCCCGCCGCCACGCTGGCGCTGCTGTTGTGGATGTTCTCGTACGGCATCCCCACGAGCCTGCCGATTGCCGTCGTCGACGAAGACCACAGCAGCGCCTCGCGTGAGCTGATCCGGCGCATGGCGGCCACGCGCGGGCTGGCCATCACCGCGCAGCCGGCCAGCCTGCAAGCCGCACAGCCGCTGGTACGCAGCGGCGCCGTCTATGGCGTCGTCCACATCCCGCCGAACTGGGAACGCGAGCAATTGCGCCATGCGCCGCAGCCCGTGGTGCTGTACGACAACGCGCAGTTCTCGCTCGCGGCGGGCACGATCGGCGGCGACGTGCGCGCGGCGGTATCGTCGATGGCGATCGATCGCGCCGTCGTCAGCGAAGCCCGCTTCGGCGGCGGCCTGGCGCAGGCTTCCGCGCGCCTGGGCGGCGTGCAGGCGGACCTGCGCACCCTGTTCAACCCCAGCCTGTCCTACGAAGCCTACTTTGCGGGCATGCTGCTGCCGGTCGCCCTGCATCTGTTCTGCGTCATCGCAGCCGTTTCAGCGCTGGGCCGCGAGTTCCGCAACCGCAGCGTCGATGCGTGGCTGCAGGCCGCCGGGGGCAGCCTGCCGCGCGCCCTGGCCGGCAAGCTGGCTCCGCTGGCGCTGGTCTATCTGCTGTTCGCGCTGGTCATCGTGGCCACGCTCGCTGGCTGGCGCGGCTGGACACCCGCCGGCAGCTTGATGTTGTGGGTGATCGCGATCGGGGTACTGATGGTGGTTTCAATCGCGATCGCGATCATGCTGCTCGGCCTGACGGTCAACCTGCGCCTGGCGCTCAGCCTGACCGGCCTGTACGTCGCGACCGGTCTGGCCTTCAGCGGGTTTTCGTTTCCGCGCGCCGCAATGGGCGAGGCTGCGCAGTGGTGGGGCGGCCTGCTGCCCTACACCTACTACCTGCCAGTGCAGCAAGGCCAGTGGCTGGGCGGTGCCAGCGCGAGCGACTGGGCGATCGGCATGGCGCCGCTGCTGTGGTTCATCGCCCTGCCCTTGTCGATCGGCCTGCCGCTTCTTGCCCGCGCCGTGCGCCAGCCCGCTCGCTGGGGTGCGCGGTGATGGGGCTGTGGCGCGCGCTGTCGCACACGGCCCTGGCCGCGCTGCGTGACCGCGGGCTGCTGCTGATGTTCGTGTTCGCGATTCCGGTCTACTCCTTTTTCTATCCGCTGCCGTACACGACACAGGCGGTGCGCAACATTCCACTCGTCGTCGTCGATCTCGACGCCAGCGCAATGTCGCGCAGCATCGTGGCGCAGCTCTCTGGCGTACCGTCGGTGCGCATCGAAGGCACCGCGTCATCGGTCGACGAAGCCCGCGGCGCGCTCGCCAGCGGGCGCATTGCCGGCATCGTGCTCGTGCCCGAGAACTTCGCGCGCGATGCGGCCCGCGGCACGCCCACCGCCGTGACCGTGTTCGGCAGCGGCGCCTACCCGGTGCAAGACAAGGCGGTGCTCGGCAGCGTGGGCGCGGTGGTGCAAGGCACGGCTGGCGGCGTCACCGCCACGCGCATGGCGCACCAGGGCGCACCGGCCGGTGCGTTGCTGCAAGCGGCGCGAGCCGGCCCGGCTTTCATCGACCAGCCGCTGTACAACCTGGCACGTGGCTACGGCAGCTATGTGGTTGCCGCGGTGAGTATCCTGATCGTGCAGCAGGTGATGCTGATAGCCATCGCCTCGCTGGTCGGCACCTGGCTTGAGACGCGCTCCGGCACGCTGTTTGCTGCGCAACCGGCCGGGCCGGGCACGCTGCTTGGCACCCTTTTCGGATTTGCGCTGTTTGTCTTTCTGGCCCTGCTCTACTTCATGGGTTTCGTCTTCTGGTTCCAGGACTATCCGCGCGGCGGCAACTTCGCCGGCGCGCTCGCTTTCGCCGCGCTCACCTCACTGACCATCGCCAGTCTGGGCATCGCGCTGGGCGCATGGTTCGCCGACCGAGAGCGCGCGTTCCAGGTGCTGCTGGCGACCTCGGTGCCGTTCGTCTTCATGTGCGGTATCGTCTTCCCGCGCGAAGCCATGCCGGCGTCGGTCAATGCGCTGGCGCTGCTGATCCCGACCACGTCGGGTATCTTCGGCTTCGTCAAACTGAACCAGATGGGCGCCAGCTGGAGCGAGATCCGTCCGGAGGTCTTCAACATGACCGCGCTGCTGTTGCTCTACGCCTCGCTGGCCGCCTGGGGCGTGCACCAGCGGCGCAAGGAGGCCGCCGAATGAAGACTCACGCCGCGCGCAGCGGCGTCGGGTTCGCTGTCGCGCTGCCCCTGCTCGCGCTGCTGCTCGCCGGCTGCGCGTCGCGGCCGGCCAACCCACCGCTGGCGCAGTACGACCACGAATACGGCTACCGCATGAAGAACTGGCAGGTCGACCGCGGCGACCCTGAGTTCGGGCTCGTCGTTGCCATGTCTGGCGGTGGCACGCGCGCGGCGGCGTTCTCGTACGGCATCCTCGAAGAACTGCGCCGCACGCCCGTGCCCAAGCCCATTGGCACCGGACGCCTGCTCGACGAAGTCACCCTCGTCACCGGTGTCTAAGGCGGCAGCTTCACCGCGTTGGCCTATGCGTTGCACGGCGAGCGGCTGTTCGACGAGTATGAAAAGCGCTTCCTCAAGCGAGATGTGCAAGGCGAACTGGTCGGCAAGGTGCTGAACCCGTTGAATTGGCCCCAGATGTCCGGCGGCAGCTTCACGCGCAGCGACCTGGCGGCCGAGTACTACGACCAGATCCTGTTCGACGGCGCGACTTTCGGCGACCTGCGCAGCCGCGGCGGGCCGTTCGCCAACGTGGCGGCGACCGAGGTCACCACCGGTACGCGCATCACTTTCAACCAGAACACCTTCGACCTGTTCTGCGCCGACCTGAGCAAGGTCACGCTGGCCCGTGCCGCCGCCGCGTCATCGGCCGTGCCCGGCGTGTTCGCCCCGGTCGACTTCGACAACTTCGCCGGCCGTTGCGACTTCGACCTGCGCGCCAATGAAACGCGGGTGCTGGGCTCCGACGTAGGCAAGCAAAACCTCGGCCGCGCCACCCTGCGCGACCACGAGTTGGCTGCCTTGGAGGACAGCGTGGCGCACCGCTACCTGCACCTGATCGATGGCGGGCTGTCCGATAACGTCGGCCTGCGCACGCTGCTCGAAGGCATGGAAGCGTCGCTGGCAAGCGAGCACTTTCGCCAGATCTCGGGCTTCGACAAGCTCAAGCGCTTTGCGGTGGTGATCGTCAATTCACTCGCCGATGCCGAGAACGACTGGGGCACGGAAGAAAAACCGCCCAACGTGGTCTCGATGCTGATCCGCGCCACTGGCGTGCCGATCGACCGCTACAGCTACGAGCAGGTCGAGTTGCTGCGCGATTTCGTGCGCGCGCTCCAGAAGCTGCGCGGCCCCGACGGTCAGCCGCTGGCGGTCGAGTTCTATGCCATCGACGTCAACTTCGACGCCATCGCCGACCCAGAGGAAAAGCGCTACTTCCGCAACCTGCCGACAAGCTTCGTGCTGAGCGCCGAACAGGTCGACCGCCTTCGCGAAATGGCCGGACGGCTGCTGCGCCAGTCGGCCGACTATCAGCGGCTGCTGCGCGATCTTGACGCTGCGAGAACTTGCCCGCCCGGCTTGTCGGACCTGATGCCGGTCTCCGCGGTACCGAACGAGCGGAAATGACGCCAGGCTATTGCCCGTGGCCAGGTGCCGGCTACTTTTCCACCGGGTTCGCCAGCAGCCAGTTGGCCGGGCAGGCGCGCATGAACTCCCGCGCCTTTTCGGGGTGGACGGTGAGCCAGGCGTCATACGCGCCCTCGTTCAGGATCGCCGGCATGCGTTTCTCGCTGCCGGGCTGCTGGTAGCGGCTCATCAGGGCATGGCTGTTGGCGTTCACCGTGAGCAGGGTGAAGCTGATGATCACGTCGCCCCCGACGCCGCTCCAGCGCTCCCACAGTCCGGCCACGCCCATGGGTTGGCCGTCGACGCGGGCGATGCGCGTGGGCACGGCCTTGCCGCTGCGAAAGTCGTCTTCGAAGAACGCCATCATCGGCACGATGCAGCGCCGCGCGCCCAGCCAGGCCTCGCGGAAATTGTTGGAGGTGGTGACGGTTTCGCAGCGGGCATTGACCAGTTTGGTCGAGCGCAGCTTCGCGTCGGACGCCGACTTGACCCAGGGCGGCACCAGGCCGAACTGCCCGGTGATGAGTTCGCGGTGGACACCCGCTGGCGCTTCGGAAAGGTCGGCGTCCGGAACTGCAGTCTCGGCGGCCGGCCCCCTGCGGATGAACACGCCGGGTTTGCGCGGCGTGACATGGCGACCGACGGCCACATCGGGGACCGGGACC
>JAABPT010000152.1 GCA_011391855.1 Burkholderiales bacterium | reverse complement strand
GGTCATCTACGAGAATTTCTACAAGGTCTACAACGCCAAGGCCGCCGACCGGCTGGGCGTGGTCTATACGCCGAACGAGATCGTGCGCTTCATGATCGAAGGCGCCGACTGGCTGTGCGAAACCCACTTCGGCCGCAACCTGGTGGACCGCGACGTGGAGATCCTGGACCCGGCCACCGGCACCGGCACCTTCATCTGCGAACTGCTGGAGCACTTTCGCGGCCAGCCGAAGAAGCTGCAGCACAAATACCGCGAGGAGCTGCACGCCAACGAGGTGGCGATCCTGCCGTATTACGTGGCCAACCTGAATATCGAGGCCACCTACGCCGCCATCACCGGCGAATACGAGGAATTTCGGAACCTGTGCTTCGTGGATACGCTGGACAACGTGGGCCTGCACACCGCGGCGCACGGCACCACGGCCGACCTGTTCGGCAGCGTGAGCGAAGAGAACGTGGCGCGCATCAAGCGCCAGAACAGCCGCAAGATCAGCGTCATCATCGGCAACCCGCCGTACAACGCCAACCAGGCCAACGAGAACGACAACAACAAGAACCGCGAATACCCGGCCATCGACGCGCGCATCAAGCAGACCTATATCGCTCAGAGCACGGCGCAGAAGACCAAGCTCTACGACATGTATGCGCGCTTCTTCCGCTGGGCCAGCGACCGGCTGCATGCCGACGGCGTGCTGGCCTTCGTGACCAACCGCAGCTTCGTCGACAGCCGCACCTTCGACGGCTTTCGCAAGACGGTGGCGGCGGAGTTTGCTTCGGTCCACGTGGTAGACCTGGGCGGCGACGTGCGCGCCAACCCCAAGCTGAGCGGCACCAAGCACAACGTTTTCGGCATCCAGACCGGGGTGGCGATCAGCTTCTTCGTCAAGCGCCAGGGCGCGGCGGGCAAGAAGGGCTGCCGGGTGTTCTATGCGCGGCGGCCGGAGATGGAGACGGCGGAGGAGAAGCTGGCTTGGCTGGGGAGTGCGCGGGCTTCGGCCTTGGCCTTTGAGGAAATTCGGCCGGATGCGAAGGCAAACTGGCTCAACCTCACGAGCAATGACTTTGAAGAGATGATGCCCGTCGCCTCCAAGTCGGTGAGGGCAGCAATCAACGCCAGTGGGCAGCGAGCGATTTTCAAGAACTTCGCGCTTGGCATCTCGACGAACCGCGACGAGTGGCTCTATGACATTGACGCGACGGCGCTTGCAGACAAGGCCAGTGCGTTGATTGGTGCATACGAGAGCCATCAACGCGGTTCGGTCAACTTTGGGGCGGACGTCAAGTGGTCCGAGACGCTGAAGCGGCGATCCGCACGCGGTGACCGTGAACCCTTCTCCAGGAGCCGAATAACACGTGCTGCCTACCGCCCTTACTTCTCGCCATATATTTATCTGTCGGCGCTGCTGATCGATCGACCAGGACTCGCGTCAGAAGCGGTTGGCGAGGTTGAGCCTGAGAGTTGCCCGTGCATCGTAGTAACGGATCCGACAGGGCAGAAGCCCTGGCTTGCGTGCGCGGTGGGCTACTTGCCGGACCTGCATTTTGTTGGCGCTGCCGCTGGTGCCGTTTGTCTTCCGCTTTCGCGGGCAGTTGGCTCGCAGTCGATCGACAACATCACCGACTGGGCTCTGACCCAATTCCGCCAGCACTATCAGCCCGGCCGCGGCCGGAAGTCCGAGCCGATCACGAAGGAAGCCATCTTCCATTACGTCTACGCCGTGCTGCACGACCCGCTGTACCGCGAGAAATACGCGCAGAACCTCAAACGCGAATTCCCGCGCATCCCGCTCCACGGCGACAGCCTGGCCGCCTTCCGCCAATGGGTCGACTGGGGCGCACGGCTGATGGCGCTGCACATCGGCTACGAGACGGTCGAACCCTGGCCGCTGCAGCGCACCGACACGCCCAACGCCAAGGCCCGCACCGCTGGTCAATCGCCCAAGTGCATGCTCAAGGCCGACAAGGACGCCGGCTGCATCGCCGTCGACAGCGAAACCACGCTCGCCGGCATTCCGCCCGAGGCCTGGGACTACAAGCTGGGCAACCGCAGCGCGCTGGAATGGGTGCTCGACCAGCACAAGGAAAATAAGCCCAAGGACCCGACCATCCGCGAAAAGTTCGACACCTACCGCTTTGCCGACCACAAGGAACGCGTCATCGACCTGCTGGCGCGCGTGGCGCGGGTGAGCGTGGAGACGGTGCGCGTCGTGCAGGCGATGAAAGTGGCCCCGCGCTGAGGCCGGTCTGGGTCGGTGCGCCGATACCTCGCTCCGCCGTGCATCGCGGTGGACGGAATGATAGCGCCCGCGCTATCATTTCAATATGGTCGAACTGATCGTCGACACGAACGTGCTGGTGGGCGCCCTGCTTCGCGGTGGCGGCGCTTCGCGACGTGTGCTGCGCGCATGCCTGAGCGGCGCCTACCAACCGCTGATGGGCGCGGCACTGTTCACCGAATACGAAGACGTGTTGTCTCGCGAGGCCCTGTGGCAGGACGCCTTGGTGCCGCCGCAGGAACGCGAGGCGGTGCTCGACGCTCTGATCAGCCGTTGTCGCTGGGTGGAGGTGTTCTTCGCCTGGCGTCCCAACCTGCCCGACGAGGCCGACAACCATCTCGTCGAGCTGGCCGTGGCAGGCAATGCCGCAGCCATCGTCACGCGCAACATACGCGACTTGTCGCGCGGTGAGTTGCGGTTTCCGAACCTGCGGGTTCTGACGCCAGAACAATGTCTGGAGGCTTATCCATGTCCACCCTGACGATCCGGCTGCCGGATGACAAGCATGAACGCCTGAAGGCGCTGGCCGAGAACCGGCGCATCAGTGTCAACAAGCTGATCGACGAGCTGGCCACCATCGCCATCGCCAACCACGATGCGCGGCTGCGTTTTGCCGCGCGTTCGGCACGCGGCAACGTGAGCAAAGCCCTGGCCGTGCTGGAGCGCCTGGGCGACCTGTAGACGCAAGGCGCTCTGAACTGGCCGCTGGGTGCCGCCGGCGACTCACACCCGCGTCCTTTAGGCCGCCAACACTGCCTTCAGGAACCGCCCCGTGTGGCTGCCCTCGTGCGCCGCCACGTCTTCCGGCGTGCCGGCGATCAACACCTTGCCGCCGCCGGCCCCGCCTTCGGGCCCCATGTCGATCAGCCAGTCGGCGGTCTTGATGACGTCCAGGTTGTGCTCGATGACCACGATGGTGTTGCCGGCGTCGCGCAACTGGTGCAGTACCTTGAGCAGCAGCCCGATATCGTGGAAATGCAGCCCGGTGGTGGGCTCGTCCAATATGTAGAGGGTGCGGCCCGTATCCCGCTTGCTCAGTTCCAGCGCCAGCTTCACGCGCTGCGCCTCGCCGCCGCTCAGCGTGGTGGCGCTCTGGCCCAGCCGCACGTAGCCCAGGCCCACGTCCAGCAGTGTCTGCAGCTTGCGCGCGATATTGGGCACGGCGCTGAAGAAGGCATGCGCGTCCTCCACCGTCAGCTCCAGCACCTGCGTGATGTTCTTGCCCTTGTACAGGATCTCCAGCGTCTCGCGGTTGTAGCGCGCGCCGTGGCAGACGTCGCAGGGCACGTACATGTCGGGCAGGAAGTGCATCTCCACCTTGATCACGCCGTCGCCTTCGCAGGCTTCGCAGCGGCCGCCGCCGCTCGAAGAACTCACATTGAAGCTGAAGCGCCCGGCGCCGTAGCCGCGCTCGCGCGCCGCGGGCACCTCGGCGAACAGCTCGCGGATCGGCGTGAACAGGCCGGTGTAGGTGGCCGGGTTGCTGCGCGGCGTGCGGCCGATGGGGCTCTGGTCGACGTTGATGACCTTGTCCAGCGCCTCCAGGCCTTCGATGCGGTCGTGCGGCGCCGGCTCGGCATGGCTGTTGTAGAGCTTGCGTGCCACTGCGGTGTACAGCGTGTCGTTGATGAGCGTGCTCTTGCCCGAGCCGCTGACGCCAGTAACGCAGGTGAACAGCCCCACCGGGATTTCGACGTTCACGTCCTTCAGGTTGTTGCCGCGCGCACCCACGATGCCCAGGCGAAAGGGCGCGGCGCCGAAGCCGGTGGCCGCGCGCCGCCGCGCCGGCACGGGAATGCGCAGGGTGTGCGCGAGATACCGGCCGGTGAGTGATTCGGTGTTGGCCGCCACCTCGTCGGGTGTGCCCTGGGCCATGACGCGGCCGCCGTGCACGCCGGCCCCGGGGCCCATGTCGACCACGTGGTCGGCGCTCCGGATCATGTCCTCGTCGTGTTCCACCACCAGCACGCTGTTGCCCAGGTCGCGCAGGTGCTTGAGCGTGCCGATGAGGCGTTCGTTGTCACGCTGGTGCAGGCCGATGCTGGGTTCGTCCAGCACGTACATCACGCCCGAGAGGCCGCTGCCGATCTGGCTGGCCAGCCGGATGCGCTGCGCCTCGCCGCCGGAAAGCGTGTCGGCACCGCGGTCCAGGCTGAGGTAGGTCAGGCCCACGTCGTTCAGGAAGCGCAGCCGCGAGCGGATCTCGCGCATGATCTTGTCGGCGATCTCGGCCTTGGCGCCGATCAGCTTCAGGTCCTGGAAATAGGCCAGGCTCTCGGCCAGCGTGGCGTGTTCCACCTCGTAGATCGGCTGGCCCTTTTCGCCCTGGCCGTCGGCGGTGTGGTGCTGCAGAAAGACATGCCGCGCCTCGCGCCGCAGCCGCGCACCGCCGCATTCGGCGCAGGGCTTGGCGGCCTGGTAACGCGCCAGTTCCTCGCGCACGGCGGCCGAATCGGTTTCACGCCAGCGGCGCTCGAAATTGGGCAGGATGCCTTCGAATGGGTGCGCACGCTTCACCTGGCGCGTGCGCGCCTTGCCCTTGCCCGCGCCTTCGGCTTCGTAGACGAATTCGATGTCGTCGTTGCCCGAGCCGTGCAGCAGCACCTGCTGCGCCTGCGGCGGCAGTTTCTCGAACGGCGTCTCGATGTCGAAGCCGTAGTGCCGGGCCACGCTTTCCAGCAGCGAATGCGTATACGAATTGCGCCGGTCCCAGCCCTTCACCGCGCCGGCGGCCAGGCTCAGGCTGGGGAAGGCCACCACGCGCTCGGCGTCCATCACCGTCACCTGGCCCAGGCCGTCGCAGGCCGGGCAGGCGCCCACCGGCGAGTTGAACGAAAACAGCCGCGGCTCCAACTCCGACAGTGAATAGCTGCACACCGGGCAGCCGAATTTGCTGCTGAACAAGTGCTCCTTGCCGGAGTCGAGTTCCAGCACGATGGCACGGCCGTCGGCGATGCGCAGCGAGGCTTCGAAGCTCTCGGCCAGGCGCTGCTTCACGTCCGCCTTGCTGCGCAAGCGGTCGACGACGACATCGATATCGTGCTTCTCGGTCTTCTTCAGCGGCGGCAGCGATTCGGTCTCGACGATCTCGCCCGGCTTGCCGTCGCTGCCG
>JAABPT010000151.1 GCA_011391855.1 Burkholderiales bacterium | reverse complement strand
TTCATCACCACGAGGATGAAGCGCAGCAACAATTTCACCGCCGGCCAGATCTACAAGAGCGTGCTCGAGAAGGAGCGCCGCGGCGACTATCTCGGCAAGACGGTGCAGGTGATCCCGCACGTCACCAACGAGATCCAGGAATTCGTCAAGCGCGGCGCGGCCGAAGTGGACGTGGCCATCGTCGAGATCGGCGGCACCGTGGGCGACATCGAGAGCCTGCCCTTCCTGGAAGCCGTGCGCCAGATGAGCCTGCGCCTGGGGCCCACCCACAGCGCCTTCGTGCACCTGACTTACGTGCCGTGGATCGCCGCCGCCGGCGAGCTGAAGACCAAGCCGACGCAGCACACGGTGCAGAAGCTGCGCGAGATCGGCATCCAGCCCGACGTGCTGTTGTGCCGCGCCGACCGCCCGGTGCCCGACGACGAGCGCGACAAGATCAGCCTGTTCACCAACGTGCTGCCGCACGGCGTGATCAGCATGTGGGACGTGGACACCATCTACAAGGTGCCGCGCCTGTTGCACGAACAAGGGCTGGACGAGCTCATCTGCATGAAGCTGCAATTGCTCACGCGGCCGGCCGACCTGAAACGCTGGGACACGCTGGTGCACGAAGTGGAGCACCCGCTGGCCGCCGTGAAGATCGGCATGTGCGGCAAATACACCGATCTCTCGGACAGCTACAAGTCGCTCAACGAGGCGCTGCGCCACGCCGGCATCCAGAACCACGCCCGCGTGGAAATCGACTATGTCGACGCCGAGACGTTGACACCGGAAAGCGCCGCGCAGCTGGCCCGCTTCGACGCCATCCTGGTGCCCGGCGGCTTCGGCAAGCGCGGCATCGAAGGCAAGATCGTCGCTGCGCAGTACGCGCGTGAGCACGGCATCCCTTACCTGGGCATCTGCCTGGGCATGCAGGTCGCCACCATCGAATATGCGCGCCACGTGGCCGGGCTGGAAGGCGCCAACAGCACCGAATTCGACCCCCACTGCGCGCACCCGGTGATTGCGCTCATCGAGGAATGGCAGGACAGCGACGGCAGCATCCAGAAGCGCAGCGCCAGCTCCGACCTGGGTGGCACCATGCGGCTGGGCGCGCAGAGCTCCGACGTCAAGCCCGGCACGCTGGCGCACCGCATCTACGGCCCGGTGGTCACCGAACGTCACCGCCACCGCTATGAAGCCAACGTGCATTACCTGGAACGGCTGCAGCAGGCAGGCCTGGTGATCAGCGCGTTGACGCAACGCGAGCAGCTCACCGAGATCGTCGAGCTGCCCACGGAAACCCACCCCTGGTTCATGGGCGTGCAGTTCCACCCCGAATTCAAGAGCACGCCTTGGGGCGGGCACCCGCTGTTCTCGAGCTACGTCAAGGCCGCGCTGGACCACCAGCGCCACCGCCAGACCGACACCGAAGTGATGAGCGCCGTGCTCGGCGCACTCTGAGGGCCCAACCGTGGAACTGTGCGGATTCGACGTCGGCCTGGACCGGCCCTTCTTCCTGATCTCGGGGCCTTGCGTCGTCGAGAGCGAGCAATTGCAGATGGACGTGGCCGGGCGCCTGAAGGAGATCACCTCGACACTGGGCATCCCCTTCATTTTCAAGAGCAGCTACGACAAGGCCAACCGCAGCAGCGGCAGCACCTTCCGCGGACCTGGCATGGAGCGCGGGCTGGAGATCCTGGCCAAGGTGCGGCGGGAACTGAAGGTGCCGATCCTGACCGACGTGCACGGCGAAGCCGAGGTGCCCGCGGTGGCCGCCGTGGTGGACGTGCTGCAGACGCCGGCCTTCCTGTGCCGGCAGACCGACTTCATCCGCGCCGTGGCGCAGAGCGGCAAGCCGGTGAATATCAAGAAGGGCCAGTTCCTCAGCCCGCACGATATGAAGAACGTGATCGACAAGGCGCGCGCCGCGGCGCGCGAGAAGGGCCTGCCCGAAAACGTGTTCATGGCCTGCGAACGCGGCGTGAGCTTCGGCTACAACAACCTCGTCAGCGACATGCGTTCACTGGCCATCATGCGCGAGACCGGCGCGCCGGTGGTCTTCGACGCCACGCACAGCGTGCAACTGCCTGGCGGCCAGGGCACCAGTTCCGGCGGCCAGCGCGAATTCGTGCCGGTGCTGGCGCGCGCGGCCATCGCCGTGGGCGTAGCCGGTGTCTTCATGGAGACGCACCCGGACCCGGCCAACGCCATGAGCGACGGTCCGAATGCCGTGCCGCTGAAGCACATGAAGGCCCTGCTGGAACAGTTGCTGGCACTGGACCGCGTCATCAAGGCGCAGCCGCTGCTCGAGAACGATTTTTCCTGCTGAACCCCGGAGCCGCCATGCCCGCCGCCTACTTGATCGTCGAGATGAATGTCAGCGACCCCGAACAGTACAAGCAGTACATGGCCGCTGCGCCGGCCGCGGTGAAGGCCGCTGGCGGCGAATACCTGGTGCGCGGCGGCCGCCACGAGACGCTGGAAGGCGACTGGCAGCCGCACCGCGTGGCCGTGCTGCGCTTCCCCAGCTACGAGCAAGCCAAGGCCTTCTACGACGGCGAGACCTACCGCCAGGTGCGCAGCAAGCGCGCCGGTGCCACGGAATATTTCAATATGGTCCTGGTCGAGGGCGTGCCCGCCCCGGTCTGAGCCCGTCTTCTCAACTTCAAGGAACATCATGAGCGCCATCGTCGACATCGTCGGCCGCGAGATCCTCGACAGCCGCGGCAACCCCACCGTCGAATGCGACGTGCTGCTGGAAAGCGGCACCATGGGCCGCGCCGCGGTGCCCAGCGGTGCCTCCACCGGCAGCCGCGAAGCCATCGAACTGCGCGACGGCGACAAGGCCCGCTACGGCGGCAAGGGCGTGCTGCGCGCGGTGGAGCACATCAATACCGAGATCAGCGAGTCGGTGCTGGGCCTGGACGCTTCCGAGCAGGCCTTCCTGGACAAGACACTGATCGACCTGGACGGCACCGAGAACAAGAGCCGCCTGGGCGCCAACGCCACGCTGGCGGTGAGCATGGCTGTGGCGCGCGCCGCGGCGGAAGAGTCCGGGCTGCCGCTGTACCGCTATTTCGGCGGCATGGGGCGCATGCAATTGCCGGTGCCGATGATGAATGTCATCAACGGCGGCGCGCATGCCAACAATACGCTGGACCTGCAGGAGTTCATGATCATCCCGGTGGGGGCACCGACCTTCCGTGAAGCCGTGCGTTACGGCGCCGAGACGTTCCATGCGCTGAAGAAGATCATCCACGACAAGGGCATGAGCACGGCGGTGGGTGACGAAGGCGGCTTCGCGCCCAGCGTCGCCAGCCATGAGGCGGCTATCCAGATGATCCTGGAAGCCATCGAAAAGGCCGGCTACAAGCCCGGCGAGCAGGTCGCCATCGGCCTGGACTGCGCGGCCAGCGAGTTCTACAAGGACGGCAAATACCACCTGGAAGGCGAAGGCCTGCAGCTCACGGCCGCCGAGTGGACCGACATCCTCGCCACCTGGGCTGACAAGTACCCCATCGTCAGCATCGAGGACGGCATGCACGAAGGCGACTGGGACGGCTGGAAGATCCTGTACGAGCGCCTGGGCAAGAAAGTGCAGCTGGTCGGCGACGACCTCTTCGTGACGAACACCAAGATCCTGGAGCGCGGCATCCGTGAGGGCGTGGCGAATTCGATCCTCATCAAGATCAACCAGATCGGCACCCTGACCGAGACCTTCGCCGCCATCGAGATGGCCAAGCGCGCCGGCTGGACCAACGTCATCAGCCACCGCAGCGGCGAGACCGAGGACAGCACCATCGCCGATATCGCCGTGGGCAGCAACGCCGGGCAGATCAAGACCGGCAGCTTGAGCCGCAGCGACCGCATCGCCAAATACAACCAGTTGCTGCGCATCGAGGAGGACCTGGGCGACGTGGCGAGCTACCCGGGTCGTTCGGCGTTCCACAACCTGAAATAGCCATGCGGCGCTGGCCCACGGTGCTCATCGCCGCCCTGCTGGCGGTGGTGCATGCCGACCTGTGGTTCGGCAAGGGCAACATGCCCTACGTGATGAGCCTGCGCAAGCAGTTGCTGGAACAGCAGGCGGCCAACGACGCCGCTCGCGAGCGCAACGCCAGCGTGGCGGCCGAGGTGAGCGACCTCAAGGAAGGCCTGGAGATGGTCGAGGAAAAGGCGCGTTCGGAGCTGGGCATGGTGCGGCCCGACGAGATCCTCGTCCAGGTCAGCGCGCGCCAATGACGACCACTTGACGCGGTGCTGGACGCACTGCTGCAAGCCGCCCGCCCGCTGCTGGCGCCGGCCTTCACGGCCTGGGGCAGCCCGGTCACGTGGCTGGAAATCGTGGCCTTCGTGCTGGCGCTGGCCATGGTGGCGGCGAACATGCGCGTCAACCCGGTGGCCTGGCCGCTGGCCATCGTCAGTTCGCTGCTTTACGCGCTGCTGTTTGCCGACAGCCGTCTGTACGGTGAAGCGTCGCTGCAGCTCTTCTTCGTGACCATCGCCTTCTGGGGCTGGTGGCAATGGCTGCGCGGCACGGTCGACGGCACGGCACCGCTGGTCGTGCGCCACATGACGGCGCGCCAGCAAGGCCTGGCCGCCGCCGCCACGCTGGCGGCGTGGCCCGTGCTCGGCCTGCTGCTGCAGCACGGCACCGACAGCGACGTGCCCTATTTTGACGCCCTGCCGACGGTGGCCAGCGTCACCGGGCAGGTGCTGCTTGGCCGCAAATTCGTCGAAAACTGGCCGGTGTGGGTGGGCGTGAATATCGTCAGCGTGGCGCTCTTCGCCAGCAAGGGGCTGTGGCTGACGGTATTGCTTTATGCGCTGTTCACGGTGCTGTCGTTCGTGGGCTGGCGCGCCTGGCGCCGGCTGGCCCATGCCTGAGTCGACCCCGAGCGATGGCAGGCCGCATGGCTGACGCCCTGCGCGTAGCCATCGTCGGTGCCGAAAGCACGGGCAAGACGACGCTGGCCGCCCAGCTGGCGGCGCGGCTGGCGCAGGACACCGGACTGCGCGTGGCCTGGGTGCCCGAACTGCTGCGCGAATGGTGCGACAGCGTCGGCCGTACGCCCTTGGCGCACGAACAAGGGGCGATCCTGCGTGCCCAGCACGAACGCATCGAAGCCGCGGCGGCCGCACACGACGTCGTGGTCTGCGACACGACGGCGCTGATGACCACCGTCTACAGCCGGCTGATCTTCGACGACCGTTCGCTCGAAGAGCGCGCCATGGCGTTGCACTCCCGCATGGCGCTGACCCTGCTCACGGCGCTGGACCTGCCCTGGGTGGCCGACGGCCACCAGCGCGACGGCGAGCATGTGCGCGCGCCGGTCGACAGCTTGCTGCGCGAACTGCTGCTGGCGCACCGCCTGCCCTGGGCCGTGATCGGCGGCACGGGACCGGCGCGACTGCAGCAGGCGGTGAATGCGGTG
>JAABPT010000161.1 GCA_011391855.1 Burkholderiales bacterium | reverse complement strand
CTGGCCTGTGAGGGCGACAGCCAGTGGTTCTTCTACGCTGGCAACTACCAGGAGTACGAGGCCGACAAGAAGAAGCGCCTGGGCGAGGAAGGCGCGCGGCCCAAGCGCGTGCGCTTCAAGCCGATTCATTGAGAAGCTGCGAATGACCCGGCTGCGCAGAGCGAATGGGCTCCTGCTGGCCGCCGGAAGTTTTGTGCTCGTGGCCTGCGGGCCGGCGCCCGGTGAGGCGCCGATGAGCGGTTATGCCGAGGCCGAGCTGGTCTATGTCGCGCCCTCCGCGGCTGGCCTGCTGCAGACGCTGGCGGTGCAGCGCGGCGACCGCGTCAGCGCAGGGCAGTTGCTCTACACGCTGGAGGCCGATGCGCAGACCTTGGCGCGCGACGCCGCCCAGGCGCGGCAAGAGCGCGCCGAGGCGCAGGCGCAGAACCTGCGCAAGGGCAAACGGCCCGCCGAGCTGCAGGCCATCGACCAGCAACTCGCGCAGGCCCGGGCCGCCCAGGCGGCCTCGCTGGCGGCGCTGCAGCGCCAGCAGCAACTGGTGGCCCAGGGATATGTGTCGGCCCTGCGGCTGGACGAACTGGTGGCCGCACGCGACCGCGACACCGCGCGTGTGCAGGAGCTGCAGGCGCAGCGCGCCCTGGCCAGCGAAGCCGCGCGCAGCGACGAGATCGCCGCTGCCACCGCCGAGGCACGCGCCAGCGGCGCCGACCTGGCGCTGGCAGCCTGGCGCGAAGGCCAGATGCAGCGCACGGCGCCGGCCGATGCCCTGGTCTACGACGTGCTGTACCGCGTCGGCGAATGGGTGCCGGCCGGTGCGCCGGTGGTGTCGCTGCTGCCGCCCGGCGCGCTGAAGCTGCGCTTCTTCGTGCCCGAGCCGGCGCTGGCGCAGGCGGTGGTCGGGCGCGAGGTGGCCGTCTCGTGCGACGGCTGCGCGGCGGGCTTGCGCGCACGCATCCGCTATGTCTCGCCGCAAGCGGAATTCACGCCGCCGGTGATCTACAGCAACGACAGCCGCAGCAAGCTGGTCTTCATGGCCGAGGCCGAGCCGGCCGCGCCTTCCGATCTCAAGCCTGGACAGCCCGTCGACGTGCGTTTCGCGAAGGCGCCGTGATGCCCGCCGAACTGGCGATCGACGTGCGCGGCCTGACCAAGCAGTTCGGCGGCCGCAAGGTCGTCGACGACGTGGCGATCCAGGTGAAGCGCGGCGAGATCTGCGGCTTCCTGGGCCCCAACGGCAGCGGCAAGACCACCACCATCCGCATGCTGTGCGGGCTGCTCGAGCCCGACGCCGGTGAGGGCACCTGCCTGGGTCACGATATCCGGCGCGACGCACGCCGCATCAAGCGCCGCGTGGGCTACATGACGCAGCGCTTCGGCCTCTACGAAGACCTGTCGATCGAGGAGAACCTGGACTTCGTCGCCCGCGCCTACGGCATGCCCGGACGGCGTCTGGTGGTGCGGGACGCGCTGGCGCAACTCGGCCTGGAAGGCCGTCGCGGACAGCTCGCAGGCACGCTGTCGGGCGGCTGGAAGCAGCGCCTGGCGCTGGCCGCCTGCATGCTGCACGACCCCGAACTGCTGCTGCTGGACGAACCCACGGCCGGCGTCGACCCGAGCGCACGGCGCGACTTCTGGCAGCAGATCCATGCCCTGGCGGCCGCGGGGCTGACGGTGCTGGTCAGCACGCATTACATGGACGAGGCCGAGCGCTGCCACCGCCTGGCCTACATCTCCTACGGCCGCCTGCTGGCCACTGGCACGGCCGAGGAAGTGGTGGCCGCTGCCGGGCTGCAGACCTGGGAGCTGCGCGGCCCGGCCCTGGCCGACGCGGTGGCGCTGCTGCAGCATGACGCGCGCTGGATGGCCGTGCCCTTCGGCACCGCCGTGCACGTGAGCGCGGCGCGCGGCGCCGACCTGCCGGCCTGGCTGACCGAGCGGGCGCCGCAGGCGGGGTGGTCGGTGCAGCCCATCGCCACCGGGCTGGAAGACGTCTTCATCTCGCTGACGCAGCATGCGCAGGACAACTTCGGCTGAGCCCGCGGGCGGACAAGCAGGCGAACAAACGGGCAGGCACCCGGCCCGGCGCGGGCCCGGCCTGTCCTGGGGCCGCATCGTCGCCGTGCTGCTGAAGGAATTCGTGCAGTTGCGGCGCGACCGGCTCACCTTCGCCATGATGATCGGCGTGCCGATCATGCAGCTGGTGCTGTTCGGCTATGCCATCAACAGCGACCCGCGAAACCTGCCGACCGCGGTGGTGGCGCTGGACAACGGGCCGCTGGTGCGCAGCATCGTGCGCGCGGCCGAGAACACGGGCTATTTCCGCATCGTGCAGGCGGCTTCCGACAGCGAGGCCGAGCGATTGCTCGCCGCAGGCCAGGTGCAGTTTGCGCTGGTCTTCCCGGCCGATTTCTCGGCCCGGCTGCTGCGCGGGGAAAAGCCGGCGCTGGCCGTCTATGCCGACGCCACCGACCCCGCGGCAACGGGCTCGGCGGTGGCCGCGCTGCAGTCGCTGCCGCAGGTGGCGCTCGTGCACGACCTGAAGGGGCCGCTGGCCGGGCTGCAACCGGGCACACAACCGTTCGAACTGCGTGTGCACAAGCGCTACAACCCCGAGGGCCTGACCGCCTACAACGTGGTGCCCGGCCTGATGGGCGTGATCCTGACCATGACCCTGGTCATGATGACGGCCATGGCGATGACGCGCGAACGCGAGCGCGGCACGCTGGAAAACCTGCTCGCCACGCCGGTGCGCCCGGTGGAGATGATGGTGGGCAAGATCCTGCCCTACGTGATGGTCGGCTACGTGCAGGTGCTGATCGTCTTTGCCGCGGCGCGCTGGCTGTTCGGCGTGCCGATGGCGGGCAGCTTCGTGCTGCTGTCGGCGATGGTGCTGCTGTTCATCGTGGCCACGCTGACCATCGGCTTCACCTTCTCGACCATCGCGCGCTCGCAGATGCAGTCGATGCAG
Organism: Burkholderiales bacterium; assembly: GCA_011391855.1. Classification (GTDB taxonomy): domain Bacteria; phylum Pseudomonadota; class Gammaproteobacteria; order Burkholderiales; family Burkholderiaceae_C; genus Rubrivivax. The sequence continues at coordinate 18,466 of JAABPT010000161.1, read as the reverse complement.
ATGACGCTGTTCTATTTCCTGCCCAATATCCTGCTCTCGGGCTTCATGTTTCCGTTTCGCGGCATGCCGCGCTGGGCCCAGTGGCTGGGCGAGCTGCTGCCGCTGACGCATTTCCTGCGCATCGTGCGCGCCATCATGCTCAAGGGGGCCGGCGCGGGCGACCTGTGGCCCGAGGTGGCGGCCATCGCGGCGTTCACGGCCGCCATGGGCACGATCGCCATGCTGCGCTACCGGCAGACGATCGACTGAGCCGGGTCTTCGTGCGGTCCTGCGCGCAGGCCTGGCCTGCCGGCAGCACGGCATCGCGCTTTGGCCGAGAATGAACGTTCGTTGCATCCTGCGCACCTGGAAGCTCATGCCGTCCCCCACCGCCACCGTCCGCATCGTGTCGGCTGCCGCGCTGGCCGCGGTGCTGACCGGCTGCGCCACGGTGCCGGGCCCGTCCACAGACGCTGCACCGGCGAACGCAGCCTCATCGGCAGGCCCCGGTTGGGCCACACCGGCAGGCTCGCGTCCTGCCGCGACGACGGCTCCGGTGCGCAGCGGCTCCACGACACCCGCGCCGCCGTCCACCGCGGGAGGCCCGGCGCCTTTCGCGACCGTGGTCAAGGACGCGCGCCGCGTCGAGGGCCCGCTCACGCTGTGGCAGAAGGACGAAAAGGTCTGGATCGAACTGCTGCCCGAGCAACTGGGCCAGCCCTTCCTGCTGTCGCCCAAGATCAAGAGCGGCATCAGCCAGGCCTGGGTGCTGGGCGGGCTGATGGCCTTCCCGGTCAATGGCGCCGGCGGCCCGCAGGTGGTGGAATTCGTGCGTGTGCACAACCAGGTGCGACTGCAGGCGCGCAACGCCGAGGTGCTGGCCCAGGCCGGCACGCCCGAAGCACGCGCAGTGGCCGACGCCTATTCGAACAGCCTGCTCGGCGCGGTGCCGGTGGCCAGCCAGCCGCACCCTGAACGCAAGAGCGTACTGATCGAGGCCAACGGCCTGTTCCTGGCCGACCTGCAGGGCATCGGCATGAAGCTGCAGCGCGGCCTGCGCCAGGGCCATGCGCTGGACCTGCGCAATTCCGTCATCACGGCAGTGCGCGGCTCGGCCGCGGCCACCGTGATCGAGACCCAGAGCCACTTCTACACCGCCAGCGTCGGCCTGCCCTCCGGGCTGGCGCCGCCGGGCGCGCTGGCGCCGGAGCTGCCGCAGTTCGTGCCCGACACGCGCAGCCTGCTGGTGGGCCTGCACTATTCGCTGGCGCCGCTGCCGAAAGAGCCGATGGCACCGCGCCGCGCCGATCCGCGCGTGGGCCTGTTCACGACCACGGTGCTCGACTTCAGCAACGAACTGCAGGACTCTCCGCGCCAGCGCTGGGTCAACCGCTGGCGGCTCGAAAAGAAGGACCCGCCGGCCGAACTCTCCGAACCGGTCGAGCCCATCACTTTCTGGATCGACCGCAACGTGCCGCTGGCGTACCGCGAGACCGTGCGCTCGGCGATCCTGGAATGGAACAAGGCGTTCGAGAAGATCGGCTTCAGCAACGCCATCGCGGTGCAGCAGCAAAGCGACGACGCGGCCTTCGACACGCTCGACTTCGGCCACGCCTCGGTGCGCTGGATGTTGAATGCCGAGCCGGTGTTCGGCGCCATCGGTCCCCGCCACGTGGACCCGCGCACCGGAGAAATCCTCGACGCCGATATCGCCTTCGAAGGCCTGCAGACCCGCCGCGCCCGCCGCGAGCGCACACAGTTGCTGGGCGGTGCAGACGCCAGACCCGACGGCGGCGCGGCCGCGGCGACGCTGGCCGGGCTGGCCGGGCAGGGCGGGCTCTACGAGGCGCCCGGCCTGCCCGGCACCGACGCCTTGCCGCACGACCACCGCCAGTGCCAGGCCGCTGCGCTGGCGGCAGAACAGCTCGGCTACGCGCTGGACCTGTTCGAGGCGCGCGGCGATCTCGCCGCCGACAGCCCCGCGGCCCAGCAGTTCGTGCTGGACTACGTGAAGCAGGTCGTCATGCACGAGGTCGGCCACGCCCTGGGCCTGCGCCACAACTTCCGCGCCTCGCGCGCCTACACCGAAGCGCAGCTCGCCGACCCTGAATTCACGCGTGCGCACGGCACCACGGCTTCGGTCATGGAATACAACGCCGTCAACCTGCCGCCGCCGGGCGAAAGCGGCGGCCTGCCGTTCCAGACCGCCCTCGGCCCCTACGACTACTGGGCCGTCGAATATGCCTACAAGCCCATGCCCCCGGGCACGGGCCCCGAGGCCGAGCGCGCCGAACTGCAGCGCATCGCGTCGCGCAGCAACGAGCCGCTGCTGGCCTTCGGCACCGACGAAGACCACGCCGCCGGCATCGACCCGGAAACGATCCAGCTCGACCTCGGCTCCGACCCCATCGCCTTTGCGGCCAAGCGGCTGGCCATCGCTCGCGACCTGTTCCGGCGCCAGGAAACGCGCGAACTCTCGCCCGACCGCGACTATGCGGTTCTGCGCCGCTCGCTGGCGTACGCGGTGGCCGACGTGACCCGCGCCGTGGGCACGCTGGCGCGGCAGATCGGCGGCGTGCGCACGCTGCGCGACTTTCCCGGCAGCGGCCGCGACCCGCTGCAGCCGGTGGACGCGGCCGTGCAACGCCAGGCGCTGGCACTGATTGCAGGCGCGGTGCTCGCTGCCGACGGCCTGGAGGTGTCGCCCGCGCTGCAGCGGCGCATGGCGCCGGACTTCCTGGACCGCGCCGAATTTTTCGTCCCCACCGACTACGCCGTGCCCCAGCGCCTGCTGGACGTGCAGCGCGCCGTGCTCGGTCATCTGATGAGCGACGCCGTGGCCGCCCGCATCCTGGACAGCGTGGGCAAGTTCGACCGCCCGGCCGAGGCTTTCCAGCTCTCGGAGTTGTACGAGCGGCTGTTCACCGAGGTGTGGAGCGAACTCGACCGCAAGCAGGCTGCGCCGGCGATCGCGGCGCCGCGGCGCGAGCTGCAGCGCGAGCATGTCAACCGGCTGGCCTCGGCGCTGCTGCGGCCTTCGCCGCAGGCCCGAGCCGACGCCCGCGGGTTGCTTCGGGTGCAGTCGCGGCGACTGCTGGCGCGAATCGAAACCGCCCGGCAGCGCCAAGGCGGCGCAGCCGACGCCGTGACGCAGGCCCACCTGGCCGACGCCGCCGATACGCTGCGGCTGGCGTTGGCCGCGCCGATGCAGCGCCAGGGGCTGTAGGCGCCGGCCCAGCGCCGCGCCGGCGCGTCTGGGCGCGTCTGGGCGCGTCTGGGCGCGTCTGGGCGCGTCTGGGCGCGTCTGGGCGCTGTCGGCGCGGCAACGCCCGGCACGCCTCCGGCAGTAACCGCGCCCGCGCCGGTCGCCTCTTGCTTATGATCGCCGCGCTGCGCCGGCGCCCCGCCGGCGACTCCCCGAGGCCCCCCATGCACGCCTGGCTTTGCGAGACCCTCGACGGCGCCGACGCGCTGCAATGGAAGGAACTGCCCACCCCAGAGCCGAAGCCCGGCGAGGTGCGCATCGCCATCCGCGCAGCCAGCCTGAATTTCCCCGACCTGCTCATCGTGCGCGGCCAGTACCAGTTCAAGCCGCCGCTGCCCTTCGTGCCCGGCGCCGAATTCGCCGGTGTCGTGGAGGCCGTGGGTGAAGGCGTCACGCATCTCTTGCCCGGCGATGCCGTCGCCGCCCTGGGCGGCACCGGCGGCTTCGCCACGCACGCCTGCGTCGAGGCGGCCCGCGTGCTGCCGCTGCCGCCCGGTTTTGCGCTGGAAGACGGCGCCGCCTTCGCCTTCACCTATGGCACCTCGCACCATGCGCTCATCGACCGCGGGCAGCTGAAGGCCGGCGAGACGGTGCTGGTGCTCGGCGCCGCCGGCGGCGTGGGCACGGCGGCGCTGCAAATTGCCAAGGCGGCCGGCGCGCGCGTCATCGCTGCCGCCTCCAGCGACGAGAAGTGCGCGCTGTGCCGCGAGCTCGGCGCCGACGAGACGCTCAACTACGCCACCAGCGACGTGCGCGCCGCGCTCAAGACGCTGACCGCCGGCAAGGGGCCGGACATCGTTTACGACGCGGTGGGCGGCGACCTGGCCGAACCGGTGTTCCGCAGCATGGCCTGGCGCGGCCGCTACCTGGTGGTCGGCTTCGCTCAGGGCGCCATCCCGGCGCTGCCTTGGAACCTGGCACTGCTCAAGGGGGCCTCGATCGTGGGCGTCTTCTGGGGCGAGTTCGTCAAGCGCGAACCCGCCGCCTTTGCCGCCGCCATGCGGCAGCTGTTGCAGTGGTACGGGCAAGGACTCGTCAAGCCGGTCATCGACCAGCGCCTGCCCATGGGCGAACTGAAAGCCGCCTACGCGCGCATGGGCAGCCGGCAGGTGATGGGCAAGCTGCTGCTCGTGAACCCGTAGCGCCTTGCTTCGGCGGCAACGACCGGCGGCGGTTACGCGCTAGCATGCAGGCCGCAACAAGGAGTTCACGGCCATGGCCGTCAAGGTGCTGATCCTCGAAGACAACCCCGTCGCACGCAGTTTCCTGTGCAAGGTGGTGCGCGAAAGCTTCAGCGACGTGATCATGATCACCGAGGCCGGCGACCTGGAAAGCGCGCGCCGCCACATCCTGCTGACCGGCGGCTCGCAAGGGCTGCACGGCACCGACCCCTACAAGCTCATCCTGGTGGACCTGGAACTGCCCGACGGCAACGGCATGGAGCTGCTGGCCGAACTGGGCCATTACCCGGCCACCAAGATCGTCACGACGCTGTACTCCGACGACGACCACCTGTTCCCGGCGCTGCAATGCGGCGCCGACGGCTACCTGCTCAAGGAAGACCGCTTCGAGGTGCTGGTGGAAGAGTTGCAGAAGATCGTGCGCGGCCAGCCGCCGTTGTCGCCGGCCATCGCGCGTCGGCTCCTGACCCACTTTCGCCACGGCATCGGCAGCGACAGCCAGGCCCCCGATTCGGGCTTTGCAGCGTCCAGCGGCCTGACCACCAGCAAGCCGGTGCCGATGGAAAAGCCCCCGGATCACGAACGCCTGACGCCGCGCGAGAGCGAGGTGCTCACCTACCTGAGCAAGGGCTTCACGATCAAGGAGATCGCCAGCCTGATGGGCATCAAGTGGTTCACCGTCAACGACCACATCAAGTCGATCTACAAGAAGCTCAACGTCTCCAGCCGCGCCGAAGCCGCCGTGCTGGCCAGCAAACAAGGCCTGGTGTGATACCGGCGGTCCCTGGCACGGCTGCAGGCGGCTGACGAGAGCGCTGCGCCCGCCATGGCCGCCTCGCGCACGCCCCCTGCTGCGCGGCAGCAGGACCCCCGCGCCGGTCACGGCGACTCGGCCTTCGAAGCCAGCGCCCTGGAGCAAACGCTGGCCCACCATGACCCGCCACGCTGGCTGGGCTGGCGCCGCAGCGCCCTGGTGGTGGCGGCCTTGCTGTCCTGTGCGACATGGCTGGGATGGGTGCAGTGGCTGGCCGCCGCGCCGCACATGGAAAGCCGCTGGAGCGCCGGCCCGGGCGGCACCCTGGTGCTGGAAGCCAGCCGCGTTGACGGCCTGCAGGCGCATCGTGGCGGCAGCCTGGTGGCCGTGAGCGGCGGCGCGGCCGGGTGGCTGGCCGTCGATGCCGCGCTGCTGCAAACGTCGCCGCGCTGGCAGGTCGACGACGGCGAACGCGCGCGCCAGGTGGCGCAGCACGAAGGCCTGGCCGCACGGCTGGCCGCCGGCCCGGTGCGGCTGCACTTTGCCGACGGCACCGAGGCCGCGCTCGACGCCAGGCCACGCGGCTGGTCCGGGCTGGGCTGGGTCTTCTGGCCGCTGGCCGGCCTGGCGCTGGTGCTGGCCCTGACCGGCGCGGCCGTGCTGCTGGCCCGGCCGCGCGCGCTGAATGTGCTGTACGCGGCCATGGCCGTGTGCCAGGCGGGCCACCTGGTCTTCATCGCCATGGAGACCCTGCCTGGCCTCGGCCTGCCGCCCGGCGTGCTGGCGCACGAGATGGACTGGCGCTTGGCCCTGGACGGCGCCACCGGCGCCGCCGCGGTGACGGCGCTGGCCCTGCACCCGATGCGGCTGCCGGCCGCGGGCTGGATCGCCGCCGTGGCCCCGATGGCCGTCCTGGGATGGCTGGCCCTGGCCCAGGCCGGCCTGCTGGCGCCGCTGTGGTGGTGGGCGCAGGCGCTGTGCCTGTTGCTGGCCGGCGCAGCGCTGGCCGTGGCGACCGACTCCTACCGGCGCGAACCCCACCCGCAGGCCCTGGTCATGCGGCGCTTTGCCGCCGCCACGCTGGCCACGGGGGTGTTCGTCACCGCGGCGGTGGCCCTGGCAGCAGGCCAGCCAGGGGCCGCCCAGGGTGTCGCGGCAGGCGCTCCCGTCGCCTGGCACCTGTTCCTGGCCGCGCTGCTGCTGCTGGCCCCGTTCCTGGCGCGCAACCGCCTGTGGCTGCGCGAATTCGCTCTGCTGGCCGGCGTCGGCACCGTGGCCACCTCGCTGCACCTGCTGCTCGCCACCGTCGGCGCGCTGGACTACTTCACCGCGCTGGCGTTGGTGCTGTTCGGTGCGCTTGGCGTGTACACCGCGGTGCGGCCATGGCTGTTGGCGCGGCTCGCCGGCACCAGCGTACTGACCACCGAGCGCGCCTTCGACCTGCTCTTTCGCGCCGCGCGCGAGGTGCAGGCGCAGCCGGCGCGCTTTCCGGCCCTGCTGACGCGCTTGCTGCGCGAGCTGTTCGAGCCCCTGGAGGTGCTCCCGGTCGACCGCGTCCCGGCACGCACGCGCGTCGTCGGCGGCGGCTCGGCGCTGGTCGTGCCCGTGCCCGGCGCCGAAGACGGCACGGCGCCGGCCACCGCGCTGGCATTGCGTTATGCCCAGCACGGACGGCGGCTGTTCACGCTGGACGATGCGCAGCTGGTCGACCGCGTGCTCGACCAGCTGCGGCGCGCCGTGGAATACGACCGGGCGGTGGAGCGTGGTCGCCACGAGGAACGGCTGCGCATCGCCCAGGACCTGCACGACGATATCGGCGCCCGGTTGCTGACGCTCATGTACCAGGCGCCGACGCCGGAGATGGAGGATTACCTGCGCCACACGTTGCAGGACCTGAAGACGCTGACACGCGGCCTGGCGGCGGCCGAGCACCGTTTGTCGCACGCCGCGGTCGAGTGGAAGTCCGACCTGGCGCAGCGCCTGGCCGCCGCGCAGGCCGATCTCGGCTGGTCGTTCAGCTGCGACCGCGACCTGCGGTTGAGCGTGGTGCAATGGTCGGCGCTCACGCGTGTGCTGCGCGAACTGGTCAGCAACGCGCTCTACCACGGCCACGCCTCGCGCGTGGACGTGCGCCTGAACCTGGAGGGCGGTCGCCTGCTGCTGCAGGTGGCCGACGACGGCCGCGGCCGCGACCCGCAGCAGTGGGCCCATGGCCTGGGCCTGGGCGGCGTGCGCAAACGCGCCAAGCTGCTCGGGGGCGAGGTGCGCTGGTCCAACAACGAACCGCGCGGCATCGTCTGCGACATGCGCCTGCACGGCTTCGACGCAGCGGCCTGAGGCGCCCCGTTCGGGCCCGGGACGGGCCGCCGCCAGGGCTGCCCGAGGCATCCATGAGACCCCCGAGTGCGGGTGTTGCCGTTTCAGGAGAAAATACAGGCTTCGCGCCATCCGGGGCGCTCGCCCGGAAGACACACCCGCCATGACCACTCGACGCACGCCCCCCAGCTCAGATACCGCCAACGGACCCAAGTTGCGCCAGACGCAGGCCGAGTACACCGCCGCCCGACCCCATGCCGAACCGGGGGTGCGGCCCATGATGTCCAGCTCCAAGATGTACGTCTGCATCCGCTGCCACGCCAATTTCAAGACAGGTGATGGAAAACCCGATGCACGGCTGCGCGGCCTGGGCCGTTGCAATACCTGCCTCGGTGTCAGCATGCCCGCGGCCTGATTTCCGCCCCGGCACGCCAGACACGAACGCCGCGGCACGCAGCCGTCGGCTCCTATCGCCAGATTGCGTTTCCCCTCCCCCAGACCAAGGACTTGAACCATGTCGAATACGAACCGCCGGATCTTCTTGATGCAACTCGCCGCCGGCAGCACCGCGCTGGCCGCAGCCAGCGCCCAGGCGCAGGCCGCCAAGGTCGATGAAAAGGACCCGCAGGCCGTGGCCCTGGGCTACGTGGCCGACACCACCAAGGCCGACACCAAGAAGTTCCCCAAGCACACCAACGACCAGAAGTGCAACAACTGCGCCCTGTACCAGGGCAAGGCCGCCGACGCCTGGGGTGGCTGCCCGCTGTTCGGCGTGAAGCAGGTCGCCGGTGCCGGCTGGTGCAGCGCCTGGGCCAAGAAGGCCTGAAGCACGGGGCGCGCCCGGCGCGCTCGCGAATGCACCAGGGGCCCTTCGGGGCCTCTTTTCATGAGCGCGCGCCCGGCCTGCGCCTTCAGCGGCCGGTCAGCGCCAGCGCGGCGACCTGCTCGCCGATGGCCAACGCCGAGGTCAGGCCGGGCGATTCGATGCCGAACAGGTTGACCAGGCCCGGCACGCCATGGCGCAGCGGCCCGTCGATGCGGAAGTCCGGCGCCGGCTCGCCGGGGCCGTGGATCCGGGGCCGCACGCCGCTGTAGTCGGGCCGCAGCGCGCCTGCGGGCAGTGCCGGCCAGTAGCGCCGGATGGCGTCCTCGAAGGCCGCGGCGCGCCGCGGGTCCACGGCATAGTCGATGTCCTGCGGCCCCTCCACGCCCAGCCACTCCAGGTCGGGGCCGAAACGCACCTGGCCGCCGAGGTCCAGCGTGACATGCACGCCCAGCCAGGCGTCCACTGGTGCCGGGTAGACCAGGCGTGAAAACGGCGGCCGGCCGGCGAGCGTGAAATAGCTGCCCTTGGCGAAGTGCGCCTGCGGCACGTGGCGCGCTTCCAGCCCTTCGAAGCACCGCGCCAGCGCGCAAGCGTGCAAGCCGGCGGCGTTGACGAGCCATTCGGTCTCGATCTCGAAACCGCCCTCCGCGGTGGCCACTTGCACCACGGCCGGCCCGCCGGGGCGGAAGCTGGCCGACCGCACGCTGGAGCACAGCGCCAGCGCGCCGCTGGCACGCTCCAGGTCGCCCTGCAGCGCCAGCATCAGTGCATGGCTGTCGACGATGCCGGTGCTGGGCGACAACAGCGCCGCCGTGCAGTGCAGCGCGGGCTCCAGCGCCTGGGCTTGCGCGGCCTGCAGCCACTGCACCGGCACGCCGTTGGCTGCGGCGCGCTGCTGCAGGCCGCGCAAGGCCTCGTGCTGCTCGCTCGCCGTGGCCACGACCAGTTTCCCGCAGCGGGCATGCGGCACGCCATGGCTGGCGCAGAAGTCGTAGAGCAGCGCCTTGCCGCGCACGCAGCACTGCGCCTTCAGCGAACCGGGGGCGTAGTACAGGCCGGCGTGGATGACCTCGCTGTTGCGTGAACTCACACCCTGCCCGATGCCCGCGGCGGACTCGACGACGACGGTCTCGAGGCCATCCATGGCCAGCGCCCGGCCGACCGCCAGGCCGACGACCCCTGCACCGACGACCAACGCCTGCACCCGCTCCATGGTGTGGCCACCGCCAGGCCCGCTCAGCCGCGAGTGGCGGGCCCGCCGGCCCTCGGGCCAGGAGCGGGTGGTAGGAAGTCAGCGCTCACCGCGCCATCCTACCCCGGGCCCGCCGGCAGGGCGGCGAATCCGGGCGTGCGAATCCGGGCGGCATAGTTCTTTCGAACGATGGCGGACCGCACCGCCATCGTCCGAATGCCGGCCTGCACCTGCCCGGCAGGCGGATAGCCGGCGCTGTCGCCGCGGGCCACAGTCATGCCATCCCCAAGGAGCCATCGGCATGTCCCCGCAGAGCATCAAGAACCCCCGCCAAGCCTGGTCGGTGCTGATCGTCAGCACGCTGGCCTTCACGGTGTGTTTCATGGTCTGGATGATGTTCGGCGTGATCGGCATCCCGATCAAGAAGACGCTGGGCCTGAATGCCACCGAATTTGGCCTGCTCACGGCCACGCCCGTGCTCACCGGTTCGCTGATCCGCGTGCCGCTGGGCATCTGGACCGACAAGTACGGTGGCCGCATCGTCATGACGGTGCTGATGGCCATCACCGTGCCCGCCATCTTCCTGATGTCCTACGCCACGGCGTACTGGCACTTCCTGGTCATCGGCCTGTTCGTCGGGCTGGCTGGCGGTTCGTTCTCGGTCGGCACACCGTACGTGGCGCGCTGGTTTCCGCGCAACCGCCAAGGCATGGCCATGGGGGTGTATGGCGCCGGCAACTCCGGCTCGGCCGTCAACAAGTTCGCCGCGCCGGCCCTGTTGTTGGTGGGCGGCTGGGCGCTGGTGCCGCAGGTCTACGCCGCAGTGATGCTGGGCACCGTGATCCTGTTCTGGATGTTCAGCCACAGCGACCCCACGCACCTGGTGCCTTCCAACACCAAGTTCAGCGACCAACTCAGGATGCTGAAGGACCCCAAGGTGCTGAAGTACTGCCAGTACTACAGCATCGTCTTCGGCGGCTACGTGGCGCTGGCGCTGTGGATGGTGCAGTACTACGTGGGCGAGTTCGGCCTGTCTATCCAGACCGCCGCGCTGCTGGCGGCGTGTTTCTCGCTGCCCGGTGGTGTGCTGCGCGCCTTCGGCGGCATGCTGTCCGACAAGTTCGGCGCGCACCACGTCACCTGGTGGGTGTTGTGGGTGAGCTGGATCTGCCTGTTCCTGCTGAGCTACCCGCCAACCGACATGACCGTGTTCACGGTCAACGGCCCCAAGACCTTCCACATCGGCCTGAACGTCTACACCTTCACTGCGCTGATGTTCATTCTGGGCATCGCCTGGGCCTTCGGCAAGGCCAGCGTCTTCAAGTACATCGGCAACGACTACCCGCACAACATCGGCACCGTCAGCGGCATCGTCGGCCTGGCCGGTGGCCTGGGTGGCTTCGTGCTGCCGATCATGTTCGGCGCGCTGATGGACCTCACCGGCATCCGTTCCAGCGCCTTCATGCTGATGTACGGCGTGGTCTGGGTTTCGCTGATCTGGATGTACTGGACCGAGGTGCGCAAGACCGAAATGATGGGCAACAACGCGCCGGCCTCGCCGCTGTCGAGCGCCGTCGCTCGCTGATTGGCCTCAAGACCGGTCTGCCGACGACACAAGGAGAAGAAGATGAACACCAGCACCGTCACCAAAACGGCCCCAGGCGCGCCCAGCGGCCCCGACATCACCGACTGGCGCCCGGAGGACGAGGCCTTCTGGAACAGCACCGGCAAGAAGATCGCCTACCGCAACCTGTGGATTTCGGTGCCCGCGCTGCTGTGCGGCTTCGCGGTCTGGGGCATGTGGGGGATCATCACCGTGCAGATGCTCAACCTGGGCTTCCCCTTCACCCAGGCAGAGCTCTTCACCTTGACGGCCATCGCCGGCATCTCGGGCGCGACGATGCGCATTCCGGCGTCTTTCCTCATTCGCCTGGCGGGCGGCCGCAACACCATCTTCCTGACCACCGCCATGCTGCTGGCGCCCGCCATCGGCACCGGTATCGCGTTGCAGCACAAGGACTGGCCGCTGTGGGCCTTTCAACTGATGGCGTTGTGGTCGGGCGTGGGCGGCGGCAACTTCGCCAGCTCCATGTCCAACATCAGCACCTTCTTCCCGAAGCGGCTGCAAGGCACGGCGCTGGGGCTGAACGCGGGCCTGGGCAATTTCGGCGTCACGACGATGCAGATCGTGATCCCGCTGGTGATGACGGTGGGCCTCTTCGGCGCCTTCGGCGGCGAGCCGATGACGCTGGTGAAGGACAGCGGCTGGATCTTCGGCAAGATCGCCGCCGGCACGCCGACCTGGATTCAGAACGCCGGCTTCGCGTGGGTGCTGTCGCTGGTGCCGCTGTCGGTGCTGTGCTGGTGGGGCATGAACAACCTGAAGACGGTGTCGCCGAATACCGGCTCGCCCGTCGTCGCCTTCGCCAAGATCACCTACCTGTACACGCTGGCCTTCGTGCCTGCGATCTTCATGCTCTGGCTGTACCTGCCAGCGCCCACCGGGCTGGGCGTGTTGAGCATGTGGGTGGCCATTCCGCTGGACATCGCGCTCGCGCTGCTGGTCATGAAACTGGCCGCCTTCGGCGAGATGAAGGAAGGCGTGAAGAAGCAGTTCGCCATCTTCAGCAACAAGCACACCTGGTCGCTGACGGCGCTGTACATCGTCACCTTCGGCTCCTTCATCGGCTTCTCGATGGCGCTGCCGCTGGCCATCACGGTGATCTTCGGCTTCCAGCACGTGCCCGACGCCAGCGGCGTGATGCAGCACACGCTGAAGAATCCCAACGCGCCGTCGGCCCTGACCTATGCCTGGATGGGGCCCTTCATCGGCGCGGCGATCCGCCCGGTGGGCGGCTGGATCTCCGACAAGGTCGGCGGCTCCATCGTCACGCAGGTCATCTCGGTGGTGATGGCGGGGGCTTCGGTGGCGGTGGGCTACGTGATGATGCAGGCCTACGGCTCGGCCACGCCCGAGCAATATTTCCCGATGTTCCTGGGCTTGTTCATGCTGCTGTTCCTGGCCAGCGGCGTCGGCAACGGCAGCACCTTCCGCACCATCGGCGTCATCTTCGACCGCACCCAGGCCGGCCCGGTGCTGGGCTGGACATCGGCGGTGGCCGCGTACGGCGCTTTCATTGCGCCAGTGGTCATCGGCCAGCAGATCAAGGCCGGCACGCCTCAGTACGCGATGTACGGCTTCGCGATCTTCTATGCCGTGTGCCTGGTACTGAACTGGTGGTTCTACCTGCGCGGCAATGCGTACGTGAAGAACCCCTGAACCACGCCGGACAAGACTTCTTGCGCCACGCGGCCACCTTCTCCACCCCCATGGCCGCCATGCACGTCATCGACCACTGGAACCCCGAGGACAAGGGGTTCTGGGAGCGCAGCGGCCGCGGCGTGGCCACGCGCAACCTGTGGCTGTCGATTCCCGCACTGACGCTGGCCTTCGCGGTGTGGATGCTGTGGTCGGTGGTGGTGGTGCACCTGCCGGCAGCGGGCTTTCGCTTCTCGACCAACCAGCTGTTCTGGCTGGCGGCGCTGCCGGCGCTTTGCGGCGCCACGCTGCGCATTTTCTATGCCTTCGCGGTGCCGGTGGTCGGCGGCCGGCGCTTCACCGCACTGGCCACCGCCAGCCTGCTGCTGCCGGCGCTGGGCATCGGCTTCGCGGTGCAGGACCCCAGCACGCCGTACGAGGTGATGGTCGCGCTGGCGCTGCTGTGCGGCCTGGGCGGTGGCAATTTCGCCAGCTCCATGGCGCACATCAGCTTCTTCTACCCGAAGTCGAAGCTGGGCTATGCGCTGGGCATGAACGCCGGACTCGGCCACCTGGGCGTGAGTCTGGTGCAATTCATGGTGCCGCTGGTCATCACCGCCGGGATCTTCGGCACGCTGGGTGGCGCACCGTCGGTCGTCGCCCAGGGCGACGCCAGCGCCCCGATGTGGCTGCAGAACGCCGGCTTCGTGTGGGTGCCGTTCATCGCCGCCAGCGCGCTGGCGGCCTGGTTCGGCATGAACGACCTGGCCGACGCCAGGGCGGGCTTCGCGGAACAGGCCGTGATCTTCAAGCGCAAGCACAATTGGTTGATGTGTTGGCTGTACCTGGGCACCTTCGGCAGCTTCATCGGCTTCTCGGCTGGTTTTCCGCTGCTGGTGCAGAGCCAGTTCCCGGGCACCGACGCGCTGCAGTTCGCCTGGCTGGGCCCGTTGGTCGGTGCGCTGACGCGGCCCGCGGGCGGCTGGCTCAGCGACAAGCTGGGTGGCGCGCGCGTCACCTTCTGGACTTTTCTCGCCATGGGCCTGGGCGTGCTGGCGGTGCTGCAGTGCCTGCCGCAAGACGGCCAAGGCGGCCACTTCAACGGCTTCGTGGCCAGCTTCATGGCCTTGTTCGCCTTTGCCGGCATCGGCAACGGCAGCACCTTCCGCATGATCCCGGTGATCTTCCACACCGAGCGCCAGCGCGCCGCGCAGGGCCGCGGTCTCGCCGCGGAAGAGCAGGCAGTGAAGGACGCCAACAAGGAGGCCGCGGCCGTGCTGGGTTTCAGCTCGGCCATCGGCGCCTACGGCGGCTTCTTCATCCCCAAGAGCTACGGCACTGCCATCGCCCTGACCGGCAGCCCCGACGCTGCCTTGTATGCCTTCGTCGTTTTCTACGCCACCTGCATCGCCGTGACCTGGTGGCATTACAGCCGCCGCAACGCACCGATGCCTTGTTGAACGCCATACCTCCGTTTCACCGCCATACCGCAACCGCACCGAAAGCCCGCCATGAGCCACTTTCTCGACCGCCTCACCCACTTCAGCCTGCCCAAGGAAAGCTTCTCCGGCAACCACGGCGTGGCCACCGGTGAAGACCGCACCTGGGAAGACGCCTACCGCAACCGCTGGGCGCACGACAAGATCGTGCGCAGCACGCACGGCGTCAATTGCACGGGCAGTTGCAGCTGGAAGATCTACGTCAAGGGCGGCATCGTCACCTGGGAGACGCAGCAGACCGACTACCCGCGCACACGCTGGGACATGCCCAACCACGAGCCGCGCGGCTGCGCCCGCGGGGCCTCCTATTCCTGGTACCTGTACAGCGCCAACCGCGTGAAATACCCCATGGTGCGCGGCCGCCTGCTGGAACGCTGGCGTGCGGCGATGAAGGTGAGCAAGACGCCGGTGGACGCCTGGGGCCTGATCGTCGAGGACCAGGCTGCCCGGCGCGACTACCAGCAGGTGCGCGGCATGGGCGGCTTCGTGCGCAGCACCTGGGACGAGGTGAACCAGCTCATCGCCGCGGCCAACGTCTACACCATCAAGACCCATGGCGCCGACCGTGTTGTCGGCTTTTCGCCCATCCCGGCCATGAGCATGGTCAGCTATGCCGCCGGCAGCCGCTATCTCGGCCTCATCGGCGGTGTGTGCATGAGCTTCTACGACTGGTACTGCGACCTGCCGCCCGCCAGCCCGCAGGTCTGGGGCGAGCAGACCGACGTGCCCGAGAGCGCCGACTGGTACAACAGCACCTACATCATCGCCTGGGGCAGCAACGTGCCGCAGACGCGCACCCCCGACGCGCACTTCTTCACCGAGGTGCGCTACAAGGGCGCCAAGACGGTGGCGGTGACGCCGGACTATTCCGAGGTGGCCAAGCTGGCCGACCTGTGGCTGCACCCCAAGCAGGGCACCGACGCCGCGCTGGCCATGGCCATGGGCCACGTGGCCCTGAACGAGTTCTACTTCAAGCAGCGCAGCACTTATTTCGACGACTATGCGCGCCGCTATACCGACCTGCCGCTGCTGGTGATGCTCAAGGAGCACACGCTGGCCGACGGCAGCGTGACCCACGTGCCCGACCGCTACGTGCGGGCCAGCGACTTCAACGACAAGTTCGGCCAGGACAACAACCCCGAGTGGAAGACCGTGGCCTTCGACACCGCGGGCCGCGCCGTGCTGCCCAACGGCTCGATCGGCTTCCGCTGGGGTGCCGAGGAACGCCCCGACCTGGGCAAGTGGAACCTGGAAGCCAAGGAAGCCCAAACCGGCGCCGAGGTCAAACTCAAGCTGTCGGTGCTGGAAGACGGTGACGGTACAAGCCCGCAGGAACACGAGGTGGTCGACGTCGGCCTGCCCTATTTCGGCGGCATCGCCACGCCGCACTTCAAGTCCAACGCACAACAGGGCGACGTGAATCGCGTCAAGGTGCCGGCCGTGCGCCTTCGCCTGGGCAAGGAAGGCGAGGAGCGCCACGCGCTGGTCGCGACCGTGTTCGACCTGCAGGCCGCGCAATACGGCATCGACCGCGGCCTGGGCAGCGGTGCCAAGAGCTACGACGACAACGCGGCGTACACGCCGGCCTGGGCCGAGAGCATCACCGGCACGCCGCGCGACCAGATCATCACCGTGGCGCGCCAGTTCGCCGACAACGCCGACAAGACGCACGGCAAGTCGATGGTCATCATCGGCGCGGCCATGAACCACTGGTACCACGCCGACATGAACTACCGTGGCGTGATCAACCTCTTGATGATGTGCGGCTGCATCGGCCAGAGCGGCGGCGGCTGGGCGCATTACGTGGGCCAGGAAAAGCTGCGCCCGCAGACCGGCTGGACGGCGCTGGCGTTCGCGCTGGACTGGATCCGCCCGCCGCGGCAGATGAACAGCACCAGCTTCTTCTATGCCCACACCGACCAGTGGCGCTACGAAAAACTGGGCATGGAGGAGATCGTCTCGCCGACCCTGAGCGACGCCGACAAGAAGCTCTACGCCGGCAGCATGATCGACTACAACGTGCGCGCCGAGCGCATGGGCTGGCTGCCCAGCGCTCCGCAGCTCAAGACCAACCCGATGCAGGTGGTGAAGGACGCCACCGCCGCGGGGCTGGACGCCAAGGACTATGTCGTGCGTGCTCTGAAGGACGGCACGCTCCAGATGAGTTGCGAGGACCCCGACGCGCCGCAGAACTGGCCGCGCAACCTCTTCGTCTGGCGCAGCAATCTGCTGGGCAGCAGCGGCAAGGGCCACGAGTATTTCTGCAAGCACCTGCTGGGCACCGAAAGCGGCGTGCAAGGCAAGGACCTCGGCCGTGACGACGCCAAGCCCAGCGAGGTGGTGTGGCACGACCAGGCACCCGAAGGCAAGCTGGACCTGGTGGTGACGCTGGACTTCCGCATGAGCACCACGTGTCTCTACAGCGACATCGTGCTGCCCACCGCCAGCTGGTACGAGAAGAACGACCTCAACACCAGCGACATGCACCCCTTCATCCACCCGCTGTCGGCTGCGGTGGACCCGGTGTGGCAGAGCAAGAGCGACTGGGAGATCTACAAGGGCTTTGCCAAGGCCTTCAGCGAAGTCTGCGTCGGCCACCTGGGCGTCGAAAAGGAAGTCGTGCTGACGCCGCTGATGCACGACAGCCCGGCCGAACTGGCGCAGCCCTTCGACGTCAAGGAATGGAAGAAGGGCCAGTGCGAGCTGATCCCGGGCAAGACAGCGCCGCAGATCGCGGTGGTCGAGCGCGACTACCCGAACGTCTACAAGCGCTTCACGGCGCTGGGCCCCTTGATGGACAAGCTGGGCAACGGCGGCAAGGGCATCGGCTGGAAGACCGGCACCGAGGTCGAACAGCTCGGCCAGCTGAACGGCAAGACGCTGACCGAGGGCGTGACTCAAGGCATGCCGAAGATCGTGACCGATATCGACGCCTGCGAAGTGATCCTGCAGCTCGCACCCGAGACCAACGGCCACGTCGCGGTGAAGGCCTGGAAGGCGCTGGGCAAGCAGACCGGCCGTGACCACACCCACCTGGCGCTGTACCGCGAGGACGAGAAGATCCGCTTCCGCGACATCCAGGCGCAGCCGCGCAAGATCATCAGCAGCCCCACCTGGAGCGGCATCGAGAGCGAAACCGTCAGCTACAACGCCGGCTATACCAACGTGCACGAGCTGATCCCCTGGCGCACCCTCACCGGGCGGCAGCAGTTCTACCTGGACCACCCGTGGGTCATCGCCTTCGGCGAGGGCATGAGCAGCTACCGGCCGCCGGTGGACCTGAAGACCACTTCGGGCATCCACAACATCAAGCCGAACGGCAACAAGGAGATCCTGCTCAACTTCATCACGCCGCACCAGAAGTGGGGCATCCACAGCACCTACAGCGACAACCTGATGATGCTGACGCTGAACCGCGGCGGCCCCGTGGTCTGGCTGAGCGAGGACGACGCGAAGGTCGCCGGTGTCGAGGACAACGACTGGGTCGAGGTCTTCAATATCAACGGCGCCATCGCGGCGCGCGCGGTGGTCAGCCAGCGCGTCAACCCCGGCATGCTGCTGATGTACCACGCGCAGGAAAAGATCATCAACACACCCGGATCGGCCATCACCGGCGTGCGCGGCGGCATCCACAACAGCGTGACGCGCATCGTGCTCAAGCCCACGCACATGATCGGCGGCTACGCGCAGTTCAGCTACGGCTTCAACTACTACGGAACCATCGGCACCAACCGCGACGAGTTCGTGGTGGTGCGCAAGATGGACAAGGTCGACTGGCTCGATACGCCGCGCGGCGATGAACGCGCCGCAATCGTGCAAGCTCAAGGAGAAGGCGCATGAAAGTCCGCGCACAGATCGGCATGGTGCTGAACCTGGACAAATGCATCGGCTGCCATACCTGCAGCGTGACCTGCAAGAACGTCTGGACCAGCCGCCCCGGCGTGGAATACGCCTGGTTCAACAACGTCGAGACCAAGCCCGGCATCGGTTACCCCAAGGAGTGGGAGAACCAGGACAAGTGGAACGGCGGCTGGATCCGCAATGCCGACGGCTCGATCAGCCCGCGCCAGGGCGGCAAGTGGAAGCTGCTGATGCGCATCTTCGCCAACCCGAACCTGCCGCAGATCGACGACTACTACGAGCCCTTCACCTTCGACTACGACCACCTGCAGTCGGCGCCGGAGATGCAGCACGC